>PBKH01000064.1 GCA_002721375.1 Verrucomicrobiales bacterium | reverse complement strand
AGAACCGTACGATTTTCCGTATTGTGGTTGTTGTGAAAATACGTTTCGTCCCATGCGGTAAATTCTTTGAGGCCCTTCATCGCGGGATGATTCGGCTTCACGATCTTGGCGGCGAATTCTGCTCCTTGGTGGCTCTTAAACCGGCCGCCTACGAGCTTGTCGAAACCGGGCTCGTTACCAAAGCACCAACTCGCGCAGTGCACCGGCACAAAGCCGCCGCCACCCTCGACGTAGCCTTTCAGATTTTTCCATTGATGCGGCTCGATCCGACCATGGTTGGCATAGAGCAGCAGTGCATCGAATTTGCCGAGGTAGTCGGCGTCGCCCAGTGCTTCTTCGACTGTGGTGACATAGTCGAAATAGATAGCATCCCGCCCAAGCGCGCGGGATAGCATAGGATAATAAAGGTTGGAGTTGTGATGTTTGCTTTCGTGCCCGAGGAACAAAACGCGGATCGGGCCCTCATCGGCCTTAACCAAATTTACAGTTCCCGGCACAGCTAAAGCTGCGGCAAGGCAGAGCAGTGGTTGCAGTCTTATTTTCATCTTTTGAAAGTTCGGAGAATTTAACGTTGTTAGATTCTTGGGCAAGTCAAAGACTCGCTTTTGATCAAGTGATTTTACATTAAAAGATCTAGAAATTAAACCTTTGCATATGTTATTAATGGGCTATACTGTTCAAACGCACGGAGTTTGACTATATTAGTTGCCCTGTATAATTGGCGCTAAAGCGATTGCTGTATACCGCAAGTTTACAGCGTTTAGTAAAAGCTATCGAAATAAAATATGAAAAAATTTAAGGTTATTACTCAAAAGGATCTTCCGCTGATAGCAGAGAAACTTAAACTCGACAAAGAGCAAATCATTGACATGCAGGCTGTATCAGCTGTGCTACCTTTCCGCGTTAACGATTATGTTGTCGATAACTTAATAGATCCAAGTGACGTCCCGAATGATCCGATTTTTCAGCTCACTTTCCCGCAGCGCGGCATGCTGGAAGAGGCGGATTATAGACGTATGCGTGATCTTCTCGCGAGTGGCGCAAACAAGTCTGAAGTCAAGTTAGCCGCCGATCAGATCCGCTGTAAACTCAATCCGCATCCAGCAGGACAGATGGAGCTTAATGTGCCTAAGCTCAATGGCGAGGCGGTTTCTGGTATGCAGCATAAGTATCAGGAGACTGTTTTATTTTTTCCTACGCAGGGCCAGACTTGCCACGCTTATTGCAGCTACTGCTTCCGCTGGGCCCAGTTTGTGGGAGACGCTTCCCTTAAGTTTGCTAGCCGTGAGGCAGATCAACTTTTGAATTATGTTCGGGATAATCCTCAGGTCAGTAGTGTGCTTATTACTGGCGGAGACCCGATGGTGATGAAGACTAAAATACTGCGCCGTTACATTGAGCCGTTATTGGCTTCGGGGCTATCGAATCTGCACAGCATCCGCATTGGCACCAAGGCTTTGGCTTACTGGCCATACCGTTTTACAGAGGGTGAGGACGCGGACGATTTTATGCAGTTGATCGAGGAAGTTCGTGCGGCCGGCAAGCATTTCGCTTTAATGGCGCACTCGAGTCATGCTCGAGAGTTGGAGCCTGAGGTGGCACAGAAGGCTGTCGAACGGGTTCTTAATGCCGGTGCGGTGATCCGTTGTCAGGCGCCCCTCATCCGGAAGGTTAACGATGATCCCAACGTCTGGGCGCAGCTCTGGCGTACGCAGGTGAAGCTTGGGATGGTCCCATATTACATGTTTGTCGAGCGTGATACCGGTGCAAAAGCTTACTTCGAGGTGTCGCTGGCTCGGGCGTACAAAGTGTTCACTGAGGCCTATAGTCAGGTTTCAGGCTTATGTCGCACTGTTCGTGGTCCGTCGATGTCGGCTTCACCCGGCAAGGTGTTGGTGGACGGCATCACCGAAGTGGGCGGCGAAAAGGGGTTTGTTTTGAAACTTCTGCAGGGTCGCGACCCGGGTTGGGTAAATCGAGTGTTTTTTGCCAAGTACGATTCTAAGGCAACTTGGTTGGACGGCCTGAAGCCAGCCCATGGCGAAGATCGGTTTTTCTTTGATAGGTTTATGGATGCTGCGCCGCTGGGATCGGCGCGGAAGGGTTGACGCCGCTTGACCCGCCTTGCCTTACGGGCCTAGCATCTTTGTTGCCAATGAGAAGGTTTTTTAGCCTGTTTTCCATTTCTGCAGTAACAGTACTGTTCGCGCAAACGGTATCGGCCCAAGTCCCCACGGACCGCCGCAATAGCATCGTTGCCGAGGTCAATAATAAGATCATCACTCGTCATATGGTGGATCTTGCCATGCGCCGCGAAGCAAGTCTGTTACGAAGCCAATACGCTGTTCGGCAGCCTCGTTTGTTTGGTCAAAAATACATTCAGCTTCAGGCGGATACCCTCGAGGGGTTGATCCGCCGTGAACTAGTCCTGCGCGAGTACGAGGAGAAGGGATTCAAACTGCCTGAGTCAATCATCGAGCAGCGCATTCGTGAGGACATTCGTACTAACTATGGCAACCGATCTACACTGATCAAGTCCCTACGTCAAAGCGATATGACTTACGAGGAGTTTGCCCGGTTGGAGAGGGAAAAGATCATACAGATGGTTATGGTCAACCAGTTCGTTTCAAAGGCCAACATCGTCATCTCCCCTCGGCAAATCGAGGAGTATTATGTGTCCAATAAGGAATCATTTCGTGCTGGTGTTGAGATTCAGCTCCGAATCATTTTTCTTGATGACAAAGTCCACGGTGGTGGGTCTGCTACTCGCAAGCTGGCCGATGAGGTTCACCAAGTGCTGAAGTCGGGGGAATCTTTTGCTCGTACCGCCTCGGTATACTCTGATCTCAACCGTGTAAACGGGGGACTACGGCCCGGATGGGTCAAGCGGGGAGATCTTGAGCCAGCCCTTGATCAGGCTGCCTTCGCGCTTGGCCAAGGCCAGTTCAGTCCTGTAGTTACAACGGAACGGGGTTGCTTCATTCTGCGCTGTGAGGAGTTGAACCAAGCTAAGCTTCGTAGCCTGTCCGAAGTGCGCGAGCAGATTGAGCAAATTTTGCTGGAGACTGAACAACAGGCCCGCCAGGACAAATGGTACGAGCGGCTTAAACGCAAATCCCACGTCCGGCAGTTTTCTTTTTGATTTATCTTAACCGGCCTAGGGTCAGACTTTTCGAGATGCACATGATCTGTTCAATCATTCCAGTCGTCAGTCGCCAATGCGTGACCGTTGCGGTTTTGTGGTTTGCAATGTGCGTCATTGTGCAGGCGCAGGTGCAGGTCACTGTAGAGCTTGAAAAAGATCGGTTCCTGCCGCGCGAGACGCTTCCGGTTCGGGTCAAGGTCGTCAATTTTTCCGGGCAGACTTTGGTTTTTGGTGAGGACAACGAATGGCTACAATTTCAGGTCGAGACTGAGACCGGTGAGGAGATTCCGCCCATTACTGATCCGCCCCCCGTGAAAGGTCGATTCACAGTTGAGTCTTCCATTCGTGCAACGAAGGAGATCGACATTTCTCCTTATTACGCGCTCGAGCAAGCTGGTCGCTACCTTTTGACTGCCAAGGTTTACATTCGTCAGTGGGGGAAACAAATTAGTACTAAGGCGGTCAAATTTGACGTCTCCAACGGCGCCGTTCTGTGGGAGCAGGCATTTGGGCTTCCACTCGAGAATGGCGATCCCTCCGGCCAGCCCAGGCAGATCCGACGATATGTTCTTCAGCAGGCCAAGCGCCTCAAGGCGATGAGCCTGTATGCCCGTGTAGACGATGGTCCAGGTGGGAAAGTGCATCGCGTGATGCCGGTCTGTTCAATGGTGTCGTTTAACACGCCTAAGGCTCAGGTCGATCCCAAGGGCAATCTTCATGTTCTTTGCCAGTCAGGGGGCAGGGAGTACACCTACTCGGTGATAGACCCGGATGGGCAAATTAAAGTGCGCCGTCAATATCTGATTGCGTCCGATCGTCCTCGTCTCGATTTTAGGGATGGCAATATTGTTGTTGTGGGTGGCTTCAAGCTCACGAGGCCAGACGATCTTCCTTCTAAGAAGAAGGGTGGCGAAGAGCCAGAGCCGATTATTGTGCCTGAAAACAAGCCGCGGCCGATTCCAAAGATCAAGCCGCCTGTGCCGGTACCTACGACCAATTCGCCTCGGCGTTAGTTTGCCCTGAATGTGCCATGAACCGGATCTTTATCACACCGTTGGTTGCTACTGCTTCGTTCGCTCTTTTTCAGTTGGGCTGCAGCAGCACCGATTCAACCAAGAGATTGGCCAAGGGCGCTACATACAAGAAAGAAATGACATTTTCAGAGGATGTTTCCTTCCTAAAGAATCATGTCGAGGTCGTCACGCTTGGCCACGGGGAGGGCCAACCGCAGGTGGCGATCGTGCCTGCTTATCAGGGTCGGGTGATGACCAGTACCGTGGGTGGCGACGTTGCCCCAAGTCATGGCTGGATCAATTACGACCTTATTGCATCCGATAAACTTGGGCCGCACATCAACGCCTTCGGCGGTGAGGACCGCTTTTGGCTAGGGCCGGAGGGCGGTCAATTTTCCATCTTTTTTAAGAAAGGCGATCCGTTCGATCTGAAGCATTGGCAGACCCCGGCTGTGATTGACACCGTACCATACAAGGTGACTGCAAAATCGGATAGCGAAGTGACTTTCCTGCACGAGGCAACCATCAAAAACTATTCTGAAACTGAGTTCAGTTTAAGGGTCGAACGTACCGTTCGACTGTTCGACCGGGCAAAAATCGGCGAAATGCTTGGTACGGTTCTGCCTTCGGGGGTGCGTGCCGTTGCCTATGAGACAGAGAACGTGTTGACGAATATCGGGGAGCATGCGTGGACCAAGCAAGGGGGCTTGTTGTCAATCTGGATTCTGGGCATGTACAAGCATTCGGAGGAGACGACTGTGCTTGTGCCATTCGTTGAGGGCGACGAGGCCGAACTTGGCTCAATCGTAAATGCTGACTATTTCGGAACCGTGCCGGCAGAGCGATTGAGGGTGTCCGATGGGTTGATTCGTTTTTCCGGTGACGGTCAGTATCGAAGCAAGATCGGACTCAATCCGCAGCGCGCCAAGCCTTTGCTTGGTAGCTACGACGCTACCCGGCAACTGTTGACCCTCGTGCAGTATACCAAGCCGGAAGGCGTCACGGATTACGTCAACTCTATGTGGGAACTGCAGGATGAACCGTTTAAGGGAGACGTGATCAACAGCTACAACGACGGACCGCCTAGCCCTGGTGCAAAGCCGCTTGGCCCCTTTTACGAGTTGGAGTCTTCCTCTCCCGCGCTCGAGCTAAAGCCTGGCGAATCAGGCACCCACATTCACCGAACTATTCACCTTCAGGGAGATGAAACCGCCGTTCGAGATCTTGGCCAAACGATATTCGGTGCTTTGAATTGAGCGGGTCGATTTGCTTCATAAAGTTTACGATTTCAAGGTGCTTTATGGGCAAGCCAGCACTACTTATGGGTCATTGGTATTATGAATATGGGTGTTGCTTCCTCTTTTCATTACGCTGATTTGGTTGTATCTAGTTGTTTACCGAAGGTGTTCCGTCATTAAAGAAAAATTTTATGCCTGATTATGCGTTGATGAACCAGTTTCTCTATGAGGGCAAAGCCCCCAAAGTGGAGGAATTGACCCGGGAGGCATTGGCTGAAGGCAGTGATGTGGAAGAAGTTCTTCACGAAGGTTTGATTGCTGGCATGAGCGTTGTTGGTGAAGACTTCAAGCGAAATCGCATTTATGTTCCTCAAGTTCTCATAGCCGCTCGTGCCATGAAAGCAGGGATGGCTGTTCTAAAGCCTCTCTTGACGAAGCAGGGAGCAGCGACTTCCACTGCCACGATTGTGATGGGCACGGTGAAAGGTGATTTGCACGATATCGGAAAGAACTTAGTCTGTATGATGGGAGAAGGAGCCGGATTTAAAATGGTTGATTTAGGTGTAGACCAGTCGGCAGAATCTTTTCTGAAGGCAGCTCGAGAGCATGGCGCCGGGATTGTGGGAATGAGCGCATTACTGACGACAACAATGCCTTACATGAAGGTGGTGATTGATGCATTCAGGGAAGCGGGAATGGATCACGTAAAGATTTGTGTGGGAGGTGCTCCGGTTAGCGAGATGTTCGCTGATGAAATAGGTGCTGATGGATATGGTGCTGATGCGGCTGATGCCGTTGAATTATTCAAGTCAATTTACCCCAAAGATTCTCTTTAAATATCAAGAGTCTTACATATGCAATCGCATCACCAATTTTTAATGCAGTCCATTTAAGGTGACCTTGCCATGACATCTAAAGAAATCGTTTCAATGGCCATGAATCGGCAAAGGCCTGAAAGAACGCCGGTTATGTGTCAAATGGCCAATGGGCATACTATTATTAATACTAGTGTGCATCCTATTGATTATTTCACGGATAACATTCTTTGGGCTGATTGCCTTATACGAATGCGGGAGCTTTATGATTTTGACGGCATTCTTTGTCATAAGCCTGGCAGGGTTCACGGGATCATGGACTTGGTCGAGCGAACTGATCATGATGCGGACATACCGACTTTGTTCATGAGCGATGGTGCAAGAATTGAATGTACCCGTGATGACGATGCCTATTACAAACCGTCGGCTGAATTCGTGCGTCCGACTCTTGACGAATTGGATCTGGACAATTTGCTGGGTTGGGCACCTAAAAGTTTTATTGCGTTTCAGGCAAGCAAGGGAACGCTTCCGATCACTGATTCTGACGGATTTGAAGAGCATGTATTTGGCACTCTCGACCGAGTAATCGATCGGGTTGGAGATGATTATTCCGTGCACGGAGAGGTGCGTGCACCGTTTGATCATTTCCTGAATATTTTGGGTATGGAGGAAGGTTTGATGGCCTTGTTGGATGATCCTGAGAGATCGTTGGAAATTATAGATCGAACAACTGATTGGTCCGTCGCACTTGCGGTGGCGCAGATTCGGCGAGGTGCAGAGGCCATAAAGATTAGCAGTCCTTTTGCTGGCAGTAGTTTTTTGAGTCCTGATATGTATGAAGAATTTATTTTGCCATTCGAAAGTCGTTTGGCCAAAGCCGTTCTCGAGGAGGGTAAGCCCATCTACACGCACACTTGTGGGGCAATCGGAGACCGGTTGGATCTTCTTTGCAAGACGGGTGTGAGCGGCATCGAGTGTCTTGATCCGCCGCCATTGGGGGATGTTGATATTAATGAGGCAATTCAATTGCTCAATGGTCAAATCTTTATTAAAGGCAATGTTGATCCGGTGAATACATTACTTAGGGGTGATGCAGCCAAGATCAAGGAAGAGATAACCCAGATACTCGGTGCGGCTGAAAAAATGGATGGGTTTATTCTTTCTTCCGCTTGCTCCGTGGCGCCACCCGCTCCCCCAGACAACATGAAATATATGGTCGAATTATGCCGAGAGATTACAGGCTAATAGATCGATTAACTTATATTATATTGAACCATATTGGTACAATTCTAGATTTTGAAATCCTGCAGTCGAGCACCCGTCCGTGTTGATCCCGCAGGGGGTGGCACTGATGCACCGCCCTTTTCAGTTGAGCAGGGTGGCACCGTTATAAACTTTGCTATAAATCGGCATGTGTTTGCTTCAGTCGATCGATTAGCCGCAGGCAATGGGGTTACTATTTATTCGGAGGATCTTCAAATCGGTGTTACAGCTGATAAAGTTTCAGGTCTTCCAAAGGGTAGGCTGGATTTTCTTCAAGCATTTGTTCGCAGGTTGGTTCCGGAGGATGAGTCCATCCTGCTTGTGACGGAGTCTGATGTTCCGGCTGGTGCGGGGCTGGGTGGCAGCGGGGCTCTTGGGGTGGCAGTAGTCGCCGCACTAGATCATGCGTTTGGTCAGAAGCGGACGCCGATTGAGACGGCTCGGATCGCCAATGAAATAGAGCGTAAAGACTTGGGGTACCCAGGTGGCAGTCAGGATTCTTTTGCGGCCGCCTTCGGTGGTATCAATAAATTGGATTACGCAAAGGGCGGTGGCGTTGCGCATCGAGCTCTGAAGCTTTCTAACGACACTCTTATGGAGCTAGAGTATAATTCACTCGTGATCTATACCAGCGAGGCCCATGTATCTGGGAATATTCATCAGGATATTCTAGACTCCTATGGCATGAAGGATTCGAAAACTTTTACCGCCATGCTTTCTCTACGGGATGCGGCGAATTCCATGGCGATGGCGCTCGAATGCGGCGATATGGAAGGCTACATCAACAATCTAAATCTGTCTTGTGAGAGTCTTTATCTTCTTCACACTAGCTGCGATAGCATTGCACATCGAAAGTATTGTCGTGATCTGGAAGAGCATATACTTGGCCGCAAAACCTGTGGCGCAGGTGGAGGTGGTGGCATGGTCGTTTACACCCGGTCAGGTCACCGGCGAACTTGTATCTTGCGTGCCAGAGAGTTGGGCGGAGAGGTCTGGCCCGTGACGTTGGATTTCAATGGTGTCGTGTCTTGGCCAGAAAAATCGACAAGTAAGGATTTGTTTGAAAAGATCAAATCTAGCTGCAGGTGAAGCAGCTTAATCCGAATTCAATGCTACGCTTGTTCAAGCTACGATGAGTTTGACTCGGCTTGATATTTGATTGTGTTTCTTATTTGACCGACTGGTTTGCCAAAGTTCCATGAAGGTGCTCTCCTCTTTTTGAAGCTTGGATAGCCTCAGGGGTGTCGACCGCAGCGCCGGGATCGTTCTGTACTTTCATCCACCGATCCAGCTCGGCCCGAAGTTTGGCCAAATGCTTGGCCTTGGTCTCGTCTGAGATCAAATTGTTCATTTCATAGGGGTCATCGGTTACGCGGTAAAGCTGTTCAGCCGGTCGGTGCATGTAGCGCTTCACCAGTCGGTAACTTCGGGGTGTTTTCCATGAGTCCCATATCCAAGTGCCCCAGTATGGATTGTTAAGCGTGCCATTGCCGCGGATTCCCATGAGGTGTTTCTCGATATAAATTTCGTTAGGTAACAGGTTGCGAATGTAGTGGTACTCGCCGTCGTTCACGGAGCGGATAGGGTAGGGCGGCCCCTCAGGGATGTTGTTGTGCATGCCGTAGACGAATTGCCGGTGAACCTGTTTTTTGCCAAATAGGACATCTCGAAAGCTCGTGCCGTCGTAGGAGTGTGCACCCGGTTTGCCGCCGGCGAGATCGACGAGCGTGGGAAGGATGTCGGCGTATTGCACAAGGGCATCGGTGCGTTTATCAGCCGCGATGTGTTCGGGCCAGCAGGCAACCAGCGCGGTCTGGATGCCTGTGTTCCAGTTCGTCCACTTGTTACCGGGAAACTGCGAACCTTGTTCGGAGGTGAAAAACACCAAGGTATTGTCCGAGCCGCTGGTAGCATTGAGAGTTTCGAGAACCTGCCCGACCTGGCTGTCCATGTAAGTGATCTCGGCTAGATACTTGGCAAAGTCCTGACGGGTGCGCGGCGTATCGGCGATATTCGGCGGGAGTTTAAGACTAGCTGGTGGGTACTGCGACGAGTCGCCCATGACCCAAGGTACATGCGGTTCAACCAGAGCAACGACAAGGCAGAACGGCTGCTTGTCATCCCGCGACATGAAGTCGCGAATTCCATCGAGCTCGTGTATGCGCGTGGGATTGCGAACGCAGTTGGGATCAAATCCACCTACATTTTCAAACGGGAATGCCGAGGCTGGCTTGACGTGCACCTTGCCGGCGATGCCGGTGCGGTAACCGAGTGAACCAAGGCGATGCGGTATGCTTTTCACGTTAGTCCGGCTGGCGGAATGGTTCCAAGCACAGCCGTTGTGTAGCGGATACTGGCCGGTCATCAACTCGGCGCGGCAGGGCTGGCACATCGCTTCCGCAAGATAGGCTCTGTTGAACGTGAGCCCTTGCTTGGCTAAGCGATCGATGTTTGGCGTCCGGGCGTTTTGGCCACCATACAAAGGAAGGTCGTTGTACGTGCAGTCATCGGCCATGATGATGAGAAAATTGGGCCGCTGGGTCTGTGCTTCGGTCATTTGGCCGAGCGGAATGAAAAGTAGTAGCAGAAAAACGCGATTCACAGTGCGGAAAGATGCCTAAAGTTCGTACACAGGGTCAATTCATTCTCCTGTGTCGATATAATTCCGCCCCTTAGTCTGCTTGGTTTCGAAACGTACATTGGTACAGAAGATTTTTACTTCATACGGCTGCATTCGGGTGACGATGCCACCTTGTTGGACCTCGGCCTGTTCGTCACCGTACAGTAGGTGAAGGGTGCGTCCGTTCAGCGGCTTCAATCTGGTTATGTCGACGCCAAGATGACGGTGATCGTCCTCGTTCACTAGGATCAGTAGATGGTCGCCACCACTGCGTTTCATCAAACCGCGGACGCCCAGACCTGGCTTGTCGAAAAGATCATCGATGACGGCCACTTCGACCGCGTGATCGTCGCCCACGAGGAATGGTTCCAGTTGACTCAGTTCGGTGGTGAGGGCGTGGAGCGATTCGCGAAAGAGCGGATCGTCGATGGTTTGCGTTCCCCAGTAAAGGATACCTCGCGCGCCGTGGACGATTCCGTTGTAGGCCATGAATCGTGACTGATCAAACGACGGATAGAGCCGTTCACGGTCGGGGCGAATGGTGTGCCAGGAGAATCCCTGCAACACCATCCAGACTGGTCGGCCGCGGCCAATTGCATCCCAGCGTTGCACCAGCCTTCCGATACTCTGCAAGTCAGATCCAGTTTTCCGAACGGCATAGTAGTCGCAGCCGGTGATATCGATCGAGCCGATGTAATCGCGGGTGTATTTCACATCGCTGTCTGCAGCCTCGTTGATCCAGAATGGAAGGTCGCGTCCGTCCAGTTCACGGACGAGCCGGATGCCCTCGTTCATATTCGCGATCACCCGGCCGCCTTCCTTGCGGGCGTAGTTCACCGCTTTGGGGATCTGGTTATTCCAGTCCTCGCGGGTAAAGCCAGCTCTTTCCTTCAGGAAACTGTATGCCGTGAATGTCCACACGATTTCATCCGGACCCTCCCAAACGGCAAGTGCAGGATGATCGCGTAGGGCCTCAATCTGTTTTCTCAACTCCGTGGTAGCTCCATCTTGAATGTTGAGTGGCACCCAACCCAACAATCCAAGTTCGTGGGCCGTATCCAGCGCTTTGCGGTTGCCGCACCGGAGCAGGTTGAATCCACTTTCGGCCATACTCCGGAGCCTTTCTTCTGTACTGGGGAACTCATATGAACCGATCGGGAATCGTTGCCTACCGTTCTGGTCCGTGAGTATGCCGCGGTGTTGTGGCTTATGTTTCACGTCTAGGATTTGCATGCCCATCTTTGAAGCAACGGACACTTTATCTCCATCCGCCAAGGTCACGATTTCATCTTCTTTTTTTTGCCCAAAGTCGGTTCTTCTAGCCAGAACGCGATTGCCGAGCCGCAGCCCGGAGACAACGGGGCCGGGTTTAGACGGCACGCTGAATTGCACCGGCATACCCCGCTGAATGAAGCCGTTGTATTCGAGGCTTTCCCGGTAGACTTCGTGGACGAGTTTAATTTCAGTTGCCAGTTCTGGACTGGTGCACCAGAGGAAAAATGTGTCGTGTCCGCGCAGCAGCATGTGCCAAAGGACCTCCTGATATTTTTCACGGCTGAATTGCTGCACTGCTGGGTCAGGTTTTTTTGGTGGTGCTGTGGTGTGCCAATGGACGAACGGTATGATGGGTGTCTGCTGTGGGGTGTGTTGACCCGCGTTGGAGGCCACCCGCATCATATTATAGAACCACCGGTAATCCTTTGGCTCAAAATCGTACCAGCCAAAGGTTGGATACCACGTGTAGACAACCGGCATTGCGAAGGTGTATCCGCAGGAATCAAATTCATGTGCCCACTCGCGATATTTCGCGCGGTGATCCACTACTGTCGGGACGCCCGGGGTTTCTCGCTCAAAATAGTCGTACCAATAGCGATGTCCGTCATGGGGGTGGACAGCGTAATTGCCAACGAGCGCTTCAGGAAAAAAAAGGGTGACGTTGTCGCCAAACGTCTCGCGCTGAAGACGACTACGAATTTCCCGAAGTGTATTTTGAAACGAGCGAAAATCATTGATGTCCGGTACATTTTCCTGGCAGCGGCGGCAGCGCTTGGAACTTTCCCAAGCGCCATTCCACTCAATTGGACCGTCGATCTCCCAATCTGCAAAAATAAAATCAATGTCTACACCAGCTGTTTTGTACTCTTTTAAAAAAGATTCAACCCGATTCCGGATTACTGGTATGCGATGCTCGAGTGTGAACGGACAGCCCATCGTTCCGCCAAAAGACGTCTCGGCAAACGGCCTGCCGCTGTCATCAAGGTGCTGAGTCTTGGCCGTTCCGTCAAAAAAGGAGTATAGGCAACTCGTTGCATGTACCGAGACCATCATGCCTATCTGCTGCTGCAATCGTCCGATGCGCAGACCTTCCTTAAGCGAAGCATCAAAATCATTGTTACTCCAGTTGACAGAGTAACCGATGCCCCTTTTGGCAAGGTTGTTGAGAATCTGCTCGGCTTGGCCTAGAGGAAGCGGTGAGAGAGCTCCGCTAATCGGCAGCACAAACATTGGTAATCGTCCATCTAGAGGTTTCGAAACCGGCTTGGTTTTCTCTAGCACCACCCGAAGGTTGGTGGGTAGCTCTACTTGTGTTTCGGCAACAACCGCTTGGCCTAGCGCTACGCCTAGACACAATGGAAAATAATGGTTCACGGGCGAGGAGTCTCCGGCTCTAGTGGTCCAGGGTCAATAGTGCATTATTTTAACCATTAATGAAGCAAGGAATTCGGGCAGAAAAGCCGCCCGGCCTCGCTGGTTTTAAAGAGAATTTTCTTGGTGCCTTATGAGGCTCCATAGGTTGTACCGTTGCATCAAAGACATTGAAGAGTCGCCCGGGTACTCCTCGATCTGCCATGGCGCGGCCTCCCAAATGCGGGCTGTAAGGTCCCGGGAGCCTGTGATGATCCGTCGACCGTCCCGGCTGAACACGGCCGAGTTGATCTCATCTGAATGTCCTTCGAGCACGGCGAGTTGTTTTCCACTTGCGGCGTCCCAAATGCGGGCGGTGTAATCTACGGAGCCTGTGACGATCCGTTTTCCGCCCGGGCTATAGTCCACAGTAGTTATTTCTTCACCGTGTCCTTCCAGTGTAAGAAGGACGGAGCCGGTTGTGAGGTCTAAAACCCGGCCGACCTTGTCGGCTCCGCCGGTCACGATGTGGTTCCCGTCCGGGCTGAAGCAGATGCAATTCAAAGGTGCATCGTGCTGGAATGTCCTGAGGACATCAGTTTTTTTGGCGGAATCCCATAGTCGGGCGGTGTGGTCGCGTGAACCGGTTATAATGCGGGAGCCGTCGGGGCTAAAATCGATGCAGGTTACCTCGTCGCTGTGACCTGTTAGTTCCAGCAATTGTAGGCCGTCCTTGGTTGACCAGACCCATCCCGATTCCTTGGATGTTGAAGCGATTTTTGTGCCGTCATGGTTAAATCGGGCGGAGTAAACCCAGCCGAAGGTCTCCTGCTTAATCTCAGTGGTGAGTGCCATGTCAGCGGCGTTACGAATTTGCACCCGGTTGTCGTGTAGGCCGATGCAGATTTGTTTACCGTCCCGGCTAAAGGAAACCGACCAAATGCCAGAGACGAGGTTCTCGATCGAGCCGGTTTGTTTGCCGCGAGTGATGTCCCAGATGCGTAGGCTCTTGTCAACGGAGCTGGTGATGGCTTGTTTGCCATTAGGACTTATGGCAACTGAGTAAATCTGTCCGGTGTGGCCCTCTAGCTTTGTGTTGGTGGAGGTGTTGTTTTGATCCCAAATCCGGGCTGAACCATCATCAAATACTGTCACGATCCGATGTTCGTCGGGGGTGAACGCTTCGGATTCCAGCACGGCGTCAAATTCCTCCAACAAGGTGGATGGTTTATGAGAGGAATCCTCATCTCTGTGGTTTGCTGGGTTATTCGTAGCAGGTTCGGTGGTGCCGAATATGACTGTCAGGGGTGAGAGATGTTCCTCGATTGTCCTGACGAGTTTTCCGCTATCAGCGTCCCAAATCCTAACCTTTCGGTTCTCGGTTAGAGTAGCGATCTGTTTTCCGTCCGGTGCGAAAATGGCGTTCTCAAGGAAATCACTGTGTCCGCCTAGAATGGCAGTTTGTTTACCGATACCAAGGTTCCATATGCGGGCGGTCTTGTCAAAAGATGTGCTGACGAGTCTATCGCCGGCAGAGTCGAAGACAATTGAGTTAATTTCATCCTCATGCCCCTTGAGTATTGCTATATTTTTTCCGTCTTTAGCGTTCCATATGCGAACCGTCTTGTCACCTGAACCGGTTGCGATATGTTCGCCGCTTGGGCTAAAGGCGACCGCCTCGATTACGTTATTGTGCCCCTTTAGGATGTGAAGAAGTCTGCCATCCCTCGAATTCCAGATACGCGCTGTTGCATCTTCAGAACCTGTCACGAGGATGGAATTATCTGGGCTGTAAGCGACGGAATAAATGCTCGCGTTAAAACCTTCTAGCAGCGTCAACTGCGGATTGACTTTTTTCAGGAGATATCCCCACTCGAAGTTTCGGAATCGTTTCGGGGCATCCAGAAGCGCTTCGGTTGCGGAACTGAAGTTCTTCTCTTTTGCATAGTTGGCGGCTTGGAGAACCTGTGAGCGGTAGAGCCGTTCCTCTGCTTTGTTCTTTGCGACGATCGCCTCATTCCGATTAGTGACAGCCCATATAGAAAGCAGCCCCATGACGGCGGCGAGTGCAAGGGAACTGGCGCCCATGATGGCGGCACGCCGGTTTTTACGAGCAAGGTCGCGTTGCTTGATTTCGTCAAATCCGACTCCCAATAGGCCGGATAAAATCTTCATTAAAGAGTTGGTTTTCCCATCCTTACCCGGCCGGGCATCTGCTGCTATTGGTTCCGCCTCGATGTCTGTCAGGTTGCCATCGTCGTCCGCGACCACCTTCAATGCCGGTGGAAAACATTCCTCCAAGCCAAGCTTAGGCTTGTCGAGAGCGTTGGGTTCTCCGTCCACAATCAGACAGACAATCCGGTTTTGCTTCCCCAGCTTCTTGAAGGTGCGCACTTCCTCATTCACCCATTGCGACCTGGCGGCGTGGGGCGAGCAGATGACGATTAGGTGGCTCGAGTCTTCCAACCCTTGGTTGATGATTTTGCTCAAGTCGGCGGCTGTTGGAAGTTCCTCCCGATCCCGAAATATGGGAAACAGTCGCTTGGGTACAGGGCCATATAGAGTGTCGAGTCCGACGATTGCCTTTGGAACGCGGTACTTTTCTATGCTACGGTGTAACCATTGCCCCCATTTTTCATCCTGATGTGAATAGCTGATGAAAGCTTTATATTTGAACTGCTTGGGGGCGTCGCGCACATGAGACGAATACCAATGAGAGGGAAGTGGGACAAGCAAGTTTGGAGTTTAGAATACAACCGAAAGGACATGAAAGAATAGGAGTTGTTAAGTATGAAATTTGAAGGAGCAAGCAAGTCAACCTAGACTAGGCATTGCTTTAGATTCATTAATATAAAGTATCGAAAATTTCATTTTTTTGTGTGCAATTCCTATAGGGGATGTTAATTCGCTCTTGCGACCAATGAGCAAAACAATTGCCCGAATCAATGGCGGATTCCCAGTGCCGTGCCTTTTGGCGATGGCGATCGCGGTTTCAGTGGCTGTGACCGCTATAGCTGTGGAGTTCGAGAACGACTTGGTCGAGGGCAACCTCGATACGACCCTGAGCTACGGCGCCTCGTTCCGCACTTCGGATCCGGATACAGACTATATTGGCATCGCCAATGGTGGTCAGCGTTATTCGGTCAATGGCGATGATGCCAATCTCCATTACGACACGGGTCTGTTTTCAAATGTTGCCAAAGGTACACATGATTTGGAGTTAGGATTTAAGAAACTCGAGGATGTGAGCCTGTTTTTGCGCGGCACATACTTCGTGGACTTTGAGAATATTCGCAGCGACAGCCCGTTGAGTGATAAAGCGAAGCGGGACGTAGGCAGAGACATGGAGTTGCTGGATGCTTTCCTTTCTTACGATCTGCCGACGGCCATTCCAGTTAATCTTCGACTTGGTAATCAGGTGCTCAACTGGGGCGAGAGTACGTTTATCCAGAACGGCATCAATGTAATCAACCCGATCGACGTGACGAAGTTTCGTTTACCGGGTTCAGAACTGCGCGAGGCGCTACGGCCTGTGCCCATGTTATCGTTGTCACTGGAGGCGACGGCCAATGTGACTCTGGAGGGTTTCTACCAGTTTAAGCAAGAGGAGATGGAGATCGATCCGGCTGGCAGTTATTTCAGCACGAAGGACATGGTTGGGCCGGGTGGACGTCATGCCATGATTGGTTTTGGTAGCTTTGGCCAGCCGGACATGGATAACTGGACCGACAATCCGCTTTATGGCTTGTTGGAGGGGGTGCCAGCTCGAGTGCCCACAATTTCAAATCCAGGATTCAACCCCGCATTGCCGCCGAGCGCGGCCAATGCGCCATTTCTGCCTTCGGGTGCGGCGGCGATTCCTCGCGGTAGAAATAATCGTGCTAGCGATAGCGGCCAGTTTGGTATTGCGGCGCGGTATTTTGCCGAGTCACTGAATGAGACAGAGTTTGGGTTTTACTTCATCAACTACCATAGCCGACTACCTTACTTCGGGGCGATGACGGGACGGGATATTCTTAGCGAGCTTCAACCGGCCATCTCTCAGGTTAAGGCAGGTATCGGTCAGGTTGACGGAATTTTGACGGAGGTCAATGGTGGATTGGCGCAGGTGCAAGGAGGGCTGGCTCAGGTTGAGGCTGGCTTGGCCGAGATAAATGGAGCCATTGCCCAATTAGAGGCGGCCGATCCGAATAGCGCCCAATTGTCTGGGCTACGGGCACAACAGGCTGCTGCGCTTGACCAACAGCAGGGTCTATTAGCTCAGCAAGCGGAACTCAACGGGTCTAAGGCGCAGTTAGGGGTCCAGCAAACAAAGTTAACTGGTCAATTATCCAGCCTCCAAACCAGTCTTCCTCAGTTGTATGCGGGGACGGCGCGTTATTTCCTTGAGTACCCGGAGGATATCCAACTTTACGGCATCAGTTTTAACACCGAGATAGGAGCGACTGGTATCTCGGTGCAGGGTGAGGTCTCCTACCGTAATGACATGCCGCTTCAGATTGACGACGTGGAGTTGCTGGTTGCTGGATTGACTCCATCCCGGCCAGTGCTAGGAAACATCGGATTGATCCCAGTGGTGGACACGAACGGCGATGGCGTCCCAGATATGGGCAACCCCGCTTGGCAGGGGCGCAGTATGACGCAGCTTGGCCAGCAGGATTTTAACAGTTACATTCAGGGTTATCGCCGATTTGATGTCTGGCAGCCTCAGTTGACTGCGACAAAGTTGTTTGGGCCAACGCTTGGTGCTAACCAGTGGGTGCTAGTTAGCGAGGTGGGCGCAACGATCGTGCCGGATCTGCCGAACAAGGATCTATTGCGCTTTGACGGGCCGGGGACTGCGCTCAGTGGCGATCCGTTGGCTCCAACTATTCTATCTGGCGCGGGTGGTCATGCGAATGATCGCTATGAACCGGCTAGCGCATTTGCGGATGACTTCTCGTGGGGCTACCGTTTGGCTGCGCGTATCGATTACACGGACGTTTTCAGTGGGATTAACCTTTCTCCAGCGATTGCATTTGCCCATGACGTCGACGGTAACACTCCGCTACCAATAGGTAACTTTATGCAGGATCGTAAGAGTGTCACAATTGGTGTCACTGCCACCTATCAGAACTCATGGCAGGCAGCCTTGAAGTATACCGAGTTTTTTGGGAATGAGACATACAATCTTATGAATGACCGCGATTTCCTGTCGGCAATGATCCAGTACTCCTTCTGAAATCAAAATGTCTTTGAAAATGAAACGAAACACATTGTTTGTATCGATGACCGCGGTCGTGTTCCTTGGAGCATTGATGATCGCTGAAGCGGAAATTACCGAGGAGGAAGTGGCCAGATTAGGTAAAGATCTGACACCTCTAGGTGGTGAAATGGCCGGTAACGCTGATGGCACCATTCCTAAGTACGAAGGAGGGATTACCAAGCCGGTGCTGGGATACAAATCGGGCGATCATCACCCCGACCCTTTTGCGGATGATGATGTTCTGTTCACAATAAATGCTGGCAACATTAACCAATATGCCGACAAGCTAACTGACGGTCACCAAGCATTATTACGCCAGTATCCGGACACCTATAAGATGCCAGTTTATCCTACCCGACGTAGTGCTTCTGTCCCGAAACATCGTTCAGATAAAGTAAGAGAGTTTGCCACTAGAATCAAGCTGGTCAACGAAGGAAATGGTGTGAATATATATGCAGGCTGTATTCCTTTTCCTATACCCAAGAACGGTCTGGAGGTGATTTGGAATCACCTGCTTCGTTATCGAGGCGTTACCGGAATTCGAAAAGTAGGTCAGGCCGCCCCGACACGGTCCGGGAAATATACGTTGGTTCAGTTAGAGGAAAACTGGCTGTGGCCTTATCAAGCTAGCGGTAAAGCGGTGGATAAGGGCAATAACATTCTATGTTATTTTGAGCAGAAAATTACCTCTCCGGCTCGGCTTGCGGGTACCATTCTCATGGTTCACGAGACTCTTGACCAGGTTGTTCAGCCTCGTAAGGCGTGGAGTTACAATACCGGGCAGAGACGTGTTCGCCGCGCGCCCAATGTGGCATACGATAATCCTGGTACGGCGTCAGATGGGATGCGCACTACGGATCAACTGGACATGTTCAATGGTTCACCTGACAGGTACGATTGGAAACTTTTGGGCAAAAAGGAGATGTATGTGCCTTACAATTCTTACAAGCTTCACAGTGACAAGTTAAAGGTTTCTGATATTATCAAGCCTCTCCATATCAATCAGGATCTCACGCGATATGAACTACATCGTGTTTGGGTTGTGGACGCTTCGCTAAAGTCCGGTAAACGCCATATTTACAAGAAGCGCCGTTTTTATATTGATGAGGATAGTTGGAGTGTTCTCAGCGTGGATCAGTATGATAATCAGGATCGTATGTGGCGTGTTTCCGAGGCACACTCAATCAATTATTATGACTTGCTGTCTTTCTTTACCACCCTCGATGTCCACACGGATATTTTGTCAGGGCGTTATCTTGCACATGGTCTCGACAATGAAAATGACATGTACGATTTTGAGTATCAAACCAAGGCGAGTGATTATACTCCAGCTTCATTGCGACGGAGGGGTCGCCGGTAATTCAATTGCATTTGCTTGGTGATTTTTAAGCCCAACCAATTCAATAACGGGCCGGGGTTTGCTCCGGCCCGTTATTTTTTTGCCGGCAATTCAAGTGTTAAGTCCCTTATTCCCAGCTTTGCTGCCACGGTGATATTGTGCTTTGTATTGTCTAAGCTGGCGGCGCAGTCAAGTGATGCCCCGGCGGTCATGGCCCGATTGGCCAAGCGGGCTGTGTTACTCGACGTTCACGGTCAGTCGGCACATGTCACTGCAGTCGGTGAGCGTGGCCACATTCTACTTTCCGACGACAACGGCAAGACTTGGGCGCAGCAGTCTGTACCCACTCGACGCACGCTCAACGCAGTGTGCTGGGTAGACTCGAGAACAGTTTGGGCTGTGGGCCATCAGTCGATCGTGTTGCGTTCTAGGGATGGCGGGGCGAATTGGGCTAAAGTTCAGGTTCTAAATGATCCCGAGACGGCGTTTATGGATATCCTATTCATCGATCCGAAAAAGGGCTTTATTGTCGGATCATACGGAAAACTTTTCTCAACAAATGACGGTGGCGAAAAGTGGACGGAAGCGGTTCAGGATGAGGACCCGCCTCATTTTTATCAGGTTACTAAGGCTCCTGACGAGGTACTCTGGTTGATAGGTGAGTTTGGCACCGTGTGGCGAAGCGTAGATTTTGGTCAGGCGTGGGAACCGTTGGATGCTTTGTACGATGGCACATTCTTCGGTGCTTTGCCTTTGGCCAGGCGTGGTGCGTTAGTGTTCGGGTTGCGTGGGAACGTTTTCAGGAGTGAGGATGGGACTATATGGGAGAGTATCAAGACCCCAACAAACGCTTTGTTGCACGGTGGGACACAGTTGAAGGACGGTCGCATGATCCTGACTGCAGGCGCTGGTGAGTTGTTGTTGAGTGAAAACAAGGGGCGGTCGTTTTCGATCTTTCTGTTGTCGGATCAGTCGGCGGTGCCGACCAGTCTTTGGCAGGCGGGCGACGACGGCCTGCTGGTGAGCACTGACCGTGGGATGATTCGTCTTGACCCGGGCGTCTTGACGAGGAGCGTACAAAAATGACGAAGCCCACTTTTTTAACGCAGATGGAGGAGTGGCTGTTTCGCCACCGATTTGGCTTTCTTGTTTTATTTTTGGTGATGACCGCAGTGCTGTTTGGATTTGCCACCCAAACGAAGGTCGATGCGCGATTTGAAAAACAATTGCCGAGGGGACACGAGTACATCGAGACTTTTCGCAAGTATCAGAAAGAGTTCGGTGGAGCCAATCGGGTGATCTTGTCGTTGCTTGTTAAGGAGGGCGACATTTTCACGGCTGACTATTTCAATAAACTCGAGGCTTTGACAGATGATGTCTATGCCATGCAGGGGGTAGAACAGGCGAGTGTGATGTCGCTGTTCACGCCTAACGTTCGATTCACCGAGGTGGTGGAAGATGGGTTCACCGGAGGCAACGTGGTGCCGGCAGATTTCCAGACAACACCGGAGGGCCTGGCTAGGGTACGTGAGAACGCTCTCAAGTCCAACTACATGGGTAGGCTCGTGACCGACTCGTTCAATGGGGCGATGGTGATGGCCAACTTGTTCGAAATTGATCCTGACACGAAGAAGCCGCTGGATACATTCGCAGTGGCAAGCCAACTCGAGGCGTTACGTGGCAAATACGAGGATGAGAAAACCGGGGTGCACATCATCGGGTTTTCCAAGGTGATGGGCGACATCCGCGATGGGGAGATGAACGTGATCACTTTCTTTTGCATCACGATTGTCATCACGGCGCTCCTGGTCTGGCTCTATTCGCAGTCGTTTCTGTTTTCAGTTCTACCGATGAGTTGTTCACTGGCGGCGGTGGCATGGCAGCTTGGTGCATTACACTTGTTGGGCTATGGAATTGATCCGATGTCGATACTTGTGCCTTTTCTCGTGTTTGCCATCGGCGTGAGCCATGGCGTACAGATGGTGCGCGTCTTTCGTAACCAATTGTTTCAAGGCGTAGATACCGTTGAAGCTGCACGTTCTGCATTTCGTGAACTGCTTGCACCCGGTGGGGTTGCGTTACTGACGGACACCATCGGTTTTATCACCATCCTGCTCATCCCGGTGCCGACTATCCGCGAATTGGCCATCGCAGCCAGCATTGGAGTTGCGGCCATCATCGTGACTAATCTCATTCTGTTGCCTTTGATGTTGTCCTACCTCAAGCCAAGGTCCGGCTACCGCGAGCGCGTGGCCCGACGCAAGGAGAAGACGGTGGCGTTCTGGCACAAGGTGGCGTTGGTCGCTCGGCCGGGCCTCGCCAAGGGCCTTGTGATTGTGTGTGCGGGACTCTTCGTCCTTGGGTTTTACCAGGCAGCCCGGGTCGAGGTGGGCGACCTGCATCAGGGTGTGCCAGAGTTGCGTCCCGGATCCCGTTACAACAAGGACACGGCTATTATTACGGAAAATTTTAATCTTGGGGTTGACGTATTGATCGCTTTTACGGAGACGGTTAAGGACGGATCGGTGGACTATGAAGTAATGGAACTGCTCGACCGCTTTGAGTGGCATATGAAAAATGTCGAGGGCGTGAAGAGTGTGTTAGGGCTGGCAGGCATGGCGCGGAAAATCAACTCGGGTTACAGCGAGGGCAACCTTAAGTGGCAGGTGCTACCATTCAACCGCGCAATGCTTGCACAGGCGGTTGGTCGGGTAGAAACATCAACCGGCCTGACGAATCTCGATGGCAGTGTGCTACCTGTGATGGTGTTTCTCGAGGATCACAAGGCGGAAACCCTTCGGAACGTGGTTGCTGCGGTGAAGGCATTCGATGGCGAGCATGGCCAGGAGAAGGTTCGCTTTCGTTTGGCCGGTGGCAACGCCGGTATCATGGCAGCCTCTAACGAGGTAGTGCGCGAGGCACAGTTCCCTATTTTGATCTACGTGTTCGCGGCGGTGATCCTGCTTTGCTTTGTTAGCTTTCGATCGGTCAAGATTGTGATCTGCATTGTGTTGCCTCTTGCGCTGGTATCGGTGCTGGCGCATACATTGATGCTGTGGATGGACATCGGACTGAAGACCTCGACGTTGCCGGTGGTGGCTCTCGGTGTGGGCGAGGGGGTTGACTACGGGATTTATCTATTCAGTTGTTTCCTCGCTCAGCGACGAAAAGGGTTGGCATTCACCGAAGCGATGGATGCTGCGATGACACAGGCAGGGAGTGCGATCGTTTTTACTGGTTTGACGCTTTCAGTTGGCGTGGGCACTTGGGCCTTTTCAGCGCTTCAGTTTCAAGCTGATATGGGTATTCTGCTAATGTTCATGTTCCTGATGAACATGGTTTTTGCAATCGTATTGCTACCGGCAATTGCACGCTTGGTGTTTCGGTCAGAGTGATTTCAGGTGCTGGTACAGATCAGCCAGATCGCTTTCATTCAACCCTTCAAGCAGGCCTTCAGGCATGATTGAGCGTCTGCTCGTTTGCTGTGAAACAATCTCTGCCTGATTAAGCCGTACAATTCCCGCTCTGGTTCGCAGCACGACTCCGTCCGCGGCATAAAAAGCCGTGCGTCCCACGTGTACGTCCCCATTGCGTAGCCGGTATTCGTTGAACTGGTACAGCGGTGAGATGTCGCGGTTCGGGAATAAAATCGCTCGAAATAAATCTTCCGGGGAAAATCGCTTGGCTGCACCGCTTAAGCTTGGGCCAAGAGCGCCAGAGTCGGAGTGGCACCCCTGGCAGGCACGGTTCACGAATAGCTTTCGGCCTTTGGATAAGTCACCGGACCCCCAATCGACCTTGGCCAAGGCTGTTTCCCACTTTGCAGCATCGATGAGCCCAGTATCGGCGGCAGCTATCGCGATTGTAGGATGCGCTTCACTGAACCAATTGAAAACAGGTTGCCAGGCGTCGAACAGATCGGCCGGCTGGTTGCTTTTTTCCTTTACCTCGCTAAAAGCGTGACCGCTCCATGCGGATAGTAGTGCGGCAATTTCTTTTCGGGTTGATGCCTTGCCTTTGGTGCCGCACTCGCGCTTAAGTTTGCGTACCAGCAATGACCAGTCGCTTGGTTTTTTGCTCGCCGGGGTTCGTTTCAGCACTGCCAGTGCAGTGTTCGCCAGGTTGTTGTCGCGTGAAAGAAGGGCATCTAAAAATAGTGATCGATCCTCTGTCATCGAGTGCTTAGCCAAGCGCTGCAGGATCGCCGGCCGAATGCTAAGATTGGCCCATTGTTTGCGTAGAACTGGCAAGATTGTATCGACTGGTAGGGAGTCAAACAGGTCGATCAGGTCGATCGAACATACAAACTCTGGATCGGTTTTCATAGCGGAAAGATAACGTCTGGCCGCTGCGATTCGTTCTTCACCACTCAGTAACCGGGCGTAGGCGAGGTGGCTGCCGGTGGGAAAGTTGTCGTGGTCGATCAGCTGTTTGGCCAACTCTGGTTGTTTTCCCACGTGCGCTTGGGCAATATCCACGAAACGCATCGTCCAATTCAGTTTGGGGCGTGTCCCACGGCTTTGCAACTTGGTGTCGAGACTCATCAACGCATCGGCCAATCGGGGTAGGTCGGTGTCGGGGAACGTTGATGGTAGCTTGGCCGTCACAATCAGTTTGTGAAAATCGTCCACTGGGTCGGTTTCAGGTGTGATGGTATTCAGTAGTTCAACGACAAGTTCAGGCTGCTGGGCGTTTACCATTGCGAGCAGACGGCCGGCTTCACGATGTAGATCCCGGTGTAGAGTGTCCATCAGCGGGGCGATCTGGATGGCGATCGCCTCAGCTAGTCCGGGATGTTCTGTTAGTGAGAACGGTATCTCGTAACCTGTGAACGACTCACGGCTTGGCCGTTCGAGATTGTAGTCGCCAAGCGCGAGGATGATCGTTCGTAAAATATCGAGATTGAGGTTTGCATCCTGATTGATGGAGATCAGAGATAACAATTTACGGGCGACGTTGGCATGAATTTTCGTGTCCGGTTTGCGCCAAATTGCTGCTGTTGCCGCCGTAACTTCTCCCTGTGTTGTTAGTTTTTCGAGATCGATTTTTTGCCATTCCGGCTCCGGCAATTTGCTGGCAAGCCTAGCGCTGACCAACCTCACACGTATACTTGTTTGATTGAAATTCTGCTGAAGTTCCTTGAGCCATTTCGTTGACTCCGAAGGGTCGATTGGCAGTATGTGCAGCATCGCCTCGAGGGCCTTTACGCGTACGTAATCCTCGGAGTCAAGCGCTAGCCGAGTGAGAAGCTTGGTCGCGTTTTTTTCAGGGAATCGACTTATGGCCCATGCGGTCCGCGCCCGGATATCCAGTGAACCATCTTTCGCCAGCTGTGCTGCGGTTTCCGCGTCGAGTCCGTTGAACATTTCGGTGAGCACCTCGATTGCCCGGACGCGAGCTTTCGTTTTTCGCGATACATTTAGTGCCGCCTCGACAAGTCGCCCGGCGCCGATTTGCTTTGCCAAAGGTTGCCACTGAGCGCGTGACCATTCGGCTAGCGGTTGTGGCGCGTTCAATACGGAGCCCAACGGCGTGGCAGTCGATGGTGGAATGTTGGGCCGGTTGCGATTTTTCTGGGTCGGGACGACTCGGAAAACGGATCCCTTTGTCCCGCGGCCGCCGATCGAAATGTATAGCTCCCCCTCACGACCTACCTCGATATCGGTCGGCGCGAAGCCGTCTGTTCCCACTGGCGAAATAAAAAGTTGCGGCGACGTTTGGTACGAGGCGTTAGCGGGTTGCATTGGATAAAACCACACGTTGCCAAACGTCCAGTCGAGGATGAACATACCGTCGTGCATCTCTTTCGGGATCAATCGGTGGCTGTAAACCGCGACTCCGGTGGGAGAACCACGGCCTACTTTATATAGATCCGGCACGGTATCGGCATAGTAACCGGGCCTAGCCCAACTGCGTTTGTAGCCGGGCATACGCCATCCATGATGACCGCCGATTGCTGCATGATAAAGCCTAGTCGGCGTGTACCAAGGCAGGTAAAATGTTCGCTCGGTGTCGCTGTCGTACGTGAAGAGATCACCTCTCCAGTTGAAATCAAAATCGTACGGATTGCGGAATCCACATGACAACGCCTCAAAGGCTTTGCCGTCCGGAGAGAAACGGATGATCGCGCCACCCTCGATTTTACTTAGAGGCGTTTGTGGAGAGTTGAACTGGCTTGGCGAGAAGCCTGTGTCGTTGCCGCCAACCAGATATAGCCAGCCATCCGGACCCTTGCGGATCGCGTGTGCCCCGTGCTCGCCGTTGGCCAACCGAAGGAACTGTTGAGGCGGCCCGTCGGCTCGGCCGTCGCGATTTGCATCTTCGTAGCGGAGCAGGGCGCGGTTGGCCACCGTCCATAGATGAGATCCATCGAATAGCATGCCCATTGTTCCTCGATCCAGTCTGGCAAACTGTATTGCCTTGTCTGCTCGTCCGTCACCATCGTTGTCGTGTAATATGCGAATGTAGCCGCGCCCCGAGACGACCACACGACCATTGGCATCGAGCGTCATTGAGTAAATGTCATCCGCCAGTTCCGGGCCGGCGAATAGTGTAGCTTCGAAGCCGTCGCGTACTTTGATCGATTCGGCTGAGTTCGTTTGGCAAAGCGTGAATATGTAGAAAGGAAGAATGAACCCTGTGAGTTTAGAATTCATCTGTCATTATTTGCTATTCGTTGTTCGATGAAATTGCGTATGATATCCATTTCAGCTTCGCCTTGGATGGTGTGTTCCTTTTCGAACACCTCCCATTGGATGTTAACGCCGGCAGCGCATAGTTTATCGATTTGTGACTTGGTTTTGTCCAACGGCAACAGCGGGTCGTCGGTTCCGTGGGTGATCAGGAAGGCTTGTTCCTTTGCGACATGGGAAAGTTCGTTTACCAATTTATACGGTTCGTGTGCATAGCCACTTATACCGATTAACCCGGCAAAATTATGCGGATAACGCAGACCGGTTTCCAGTGTCATCAGGCAGCCCTGCGAAAATCCAAACAAAAAAGTGTGTTCAGTGGCAAATCCAACATCACGCTGTCGATCCAACTGCTTGAACAGCAATTGTCGACTCCGTTCTATGCCTAGCGTGGGGTTTTCATAAATGTCGTACCAGGAAAAGCCGCCGTGATAATTGTCCGGTGCATTAACGAGCAGAAAGTTAAGTTTGGGATTTGCTAGCGCATTGGGAAGCCAGCGGTAGCCCTCCATGCTGTCGCCCAATCCGTGCAGCACGACCATCAGCCATTTAGAGTCCGCTTCCGAAGCGGGGAGTAATTCAGTATCGAGCACGTCGACAGTTTACCGCTCTTTCAGCACGGGCCAAGACTAGAGAAACTTCTCAAGTTTTTTCNATTTGTGNCGATTTTGCGATTGNTTATGCAAGTCGCTTCCGTAATGCCTTCAGCGGTGAAGCTGTATCAATCATCAATCAGCCACCTAAAACAATCTGTCGGCGAAACTCCTGTGGAGGCAGCCAGACTGCAGTTACAGTCTGCTCAGGAGTCGGCAATCGCGTCAAAGCTCCTGCAGGTTGCCGACGAAAATGACAGGCGACTAATAGACATGGTTGCTTAATTTTCCACTATGCAAAGTACTTGGCCAAGCGGGTCGATATCTTCGGCGCTAAAGCCAATGTGCGAGTGGCGTCGCCATCCTTCAGCATGAGTGGTGCCAGCCGCTTGGCCAAGGTTTCGGGANATTTCCTCCATCGACTTCACGTAGGAGTCCATCCCTTGGCTGACATCTAGCCATTCCTTCTGGCTACGGTGCGCCGCTAGTGCNTGTCGCTTGGTTTCGAAAACAGGAGTGGTGTCGATCAGTAAATCCGGTTGCACTGCCTGNCGGAGTCCATCCATAAGGCCGTGAGGCATGGCATGGTAAACTGTCACTTCGCTGTTTACTGGAGGGAAGGGAGGTTCCACTTCAAAGTTTGGCATACCTCGNGAAAACGCAGCTGTTACGGCGAGGCGAGAAGTGTTGGTATGGTCCTCCATATAATCCTGCGGTGCATGTGTCAATACGATCGATGGATTGACCCCGCGTATTACAGAAGCCAGTCGCCGCAGATGTCGAAGATCGTAAAGAATCTCGAGGTCATGCGAGAATGGTGGATGAAATGTTGCCCCAAGAATATCGGCAGCGGTCTGAGCTTCGGTCAAGCGAGTGGCCTGTGTCTCCTNTCCGTTGAGATGGACGCTGCCGCAATTACCGCTGGAGAGGTTGAGATAATGCGTTTCCCATCCAGCCTCACGCAGCAACAGCAATGTGCCAGCCATCATGAACTCAATATCGTCCGGATGGGCGGCAATGGCGATGGCGGTCTGCCGTCTTTGTTCGTACGGTTCAGGCACGCATTTCAGAAAGTTTTACAGGCCGATTTTTCTTTGCGGACAGGTCGGCGGCAAAGATCACCTCGTGAGTCTTTGCCGCTGTGTCTAGATCGGTCAGCGGCATTGTTTTGCCTTTAGCCAGGGCAGTGAAGAAGGCGTCGAACTGAGTTTGAAATGGATGATCACTTACGTCGCCAGAATCAACCAGTTTCATCGAAAATTCGCTCCATTGGTTTTTGTCTAGCCCGTCAAGCTTGTTGGAATGAAACTGGTTATCTTTCATGCTGCCTTCGCTTCCGACGAGATGCGTGTGAAAGTAGTATGGCTGGAGGCAGTCGATTACCGAAGTGGTCTTGCCGATTCGCCCGTCCTTGAACTTGAGAATCGTCACGCTACTCGTATCGTATTCGTATTTTTTAAAGTCTCTGTTTTTGGAGCCTGTGGAATAGCTGCTTACACTTTCTACCGCGTTGCCCATGCAGAGCAGCAGCGCATCGAGTGCGTGGCAGCCTGCCGAGAGCAGGCTGCTACCGCCGGCGTTGCGCTTGGTGTTCCAGCGAAACTGACCGTACCATGGGCCGATGCCGTGATAGTAATCTACCTCTCCATAGTGGATAGTTCCGAGCAGCCCACGGTCGATCACAGCCTTGGTGGCGAGAAACTGGCTTGAAAACCTGCACTCAAAGCAAACACAAGTCTTCACGCCAGCTTTCGTTATAGCCTTCTGGATNGTTCGTAAATCCTTCATGTTCAATACAACCGGCTTTTCAATTATGAGATGCTTTCCGGCCTCCGCGGCGGCGATGACCTGTTTTGCGTGCTGGTTAGGGTAGCTGCATACCGAGACCACGTTGATTGCTGGATCAGCTAGCATCTTTTTTAGGCTACTGTAACATTGGATCTTGCTGCCGTGTTTGGCGCTCAGTTCTGCAGAATCCAGTTTGCGAGATGAGCAGACAGCTGTAACCTGCCCTTTTCCGGTGGCATTGATGGCGTCGATGTGTGCGCCGGCCACCCACCCGTAGCCAATTACGCCGACGTTGAATTGTTTCATGAGTTTTAGAGTTCTCCGGTAACCCGATGCCACAACGAACCCGGCCGCTTGTCAACTGTTGCTTGCTAGGTCAAACACTGAGACGTTTTCAAGTTTTCAAGTTTTGAGCTGTNACTATTAGGCAGTTTGTGCCATCTTGACATTTNAATCTGAAAGAACGAATCAGGCTTATGTCAAAATCGATACCAAGTGATTCCGACGACTGCGGTTGCTCCAACGGCGACTGTCAGCCTAATCCCTCGCGGCGCCAGTTTTTCAGTCGCGGCGCCCAGTCTGTTGCAGCCATCGGCGTGGCGGTGCAATCCGGCGTGGCGCCTCGTGCTGCGCGACCCAAGCCGGCCGGTTGGCTGTCGACAGGCCTCGGGCAGACGCGCGACATGACTGTGGCTAACGGCCTTGTATATGTCGTCGGTGATTCGGCCTTGGCCGTTCTAAAGCCAGATGGAGATCTGGTACGGCGGGTAGAGTTAGCAAGGGTGCCACGCTGCATTGCGGTCGCGAATCAGCGGTTGTTTGTCGGCCTTCGCGANCGGGTGCTGATTTGTGATCTTGATGGCAAAACGCAGGTCGAGACCAANCAATTGGCCAAGGAGACAACGTTGACCAGCTTGGCTGTGGCGTCGGACGGCATGATTTTTGCGGCCGATGGCGGTAGCAGTTCGATTTGGCGCATCAGCAAAAGTGGTGAAGTGCTCGACCGCTTGGCCGGTGGTAAGGGCGGGAGGTTTGCGGTACCAAAGTCGTTTTTTCCGATCACATGGGCAAACGATTCGTTGGTCGTGGCGCATCCTGGGCGGCATCGTGTCGAGCGTTATGATGCTGATGGAGAGTTAAAGTCGCGCTGGGGCAAGCGATCCCGTGGTATCGACGGATTCACCGGTTGTTGCAACCCAGTGAGTGTGGCTGTGACCGATAGCGGAGAGTATGTAACCGCCGAGCGCGGTCAACCTCGAATCAAGCTTTTCGACAAGGACGGCAAACTACTCACAGTAATTGCCGAGCCGGATGCGTTTGACACGACCGAGCATGAGCGAGTCGATATGGATGCCGAGTTGGTTACCTGTCAGAATGGCGGTATCGAGGTGGCGTTGATCGAGAGACAGGTTGTTGCGCTCGACCACACCACCGCTTCCTTCCGGTTGTTTGAACTGGCTTGAACCGTTCAATGAAAGGATTAGCTTGGGTCATCGTGATTTGTCTTGGCATTGTGTTTGGCCAAGCGCAGGAGGAGGCTGCTNCGGAAGGCACACATGCTGANATAAAGCCGATTCAATTCGACAAACACGCCAGTGGACANGGGATTACTATCAAGACCATCGCTTTGACTCACAATGAAGATCTGCTAGTCGGAATCTCTTGGGGGGAGGGCAAGATGGAGTTTGCGNAGCCGCGAGATGANGATGAGCCAAGCCGGCGCGACCGGCGTCCGCGGTATTCAGGTAGAGGAGATCGTTCTGGCGGGATATTACAGAGGTTGCCGGTGATAGTGGCTCTGGATGAAAATAAGGACGGCGAGATTTCGGCGAAAGAAATAGAGAATGCAGCAAAGGTTTTGGCCGGGCTCGACGAAGATGGTGATGGCAAATTGAGTGGCACGGAGGTGCGTCCCTCCCGAACCAGTGGTCAGAGCGAAAGCCGATCCGATAGTCAGTCGAGCAACGACAGCAAGCCTCAGGCGGAAGTCGAGCGAATTTTGGAATTTGGNACTGAGGANGAAATTGTCGAACTGGCACGTGAGGTTGAGCCGCGCCAGTTCTTTGAAGCAATGCGNGACATGGATTACGAGGATCGNCGGAAGATCATGATTATTTTGCCGGAGGAGGTTCGCGGGCAATTTCGCAAACGTCGCTCAGGCGATCGGGGGCGCGGGGGCGATCGCGGCTNGGGCCGGGCCCGGGCCGGTCGTGGTGAAGGGACTCGCGGCGGTAACCCCTCGGGTCGCCGTGGAAACCGTGGGCCTCTCTCAGTGGATGACCTGTTCAAACACACCTACGGTATTCTTGTTGTAAGCCCGGGTGGCTCCGTCAAGGCCGAGTGGCCGATGCCAAATGACGGTCCTCACCCAAAAATGATTCACGCCTGCGAAGATGGTACGGTTTATGTCGCGGGGCACGGCAAAATCGCCTCTTATGATAGAGACGGCAAGCGGCTTGCGATGGCNGATATTGACAAGATCAGCGATTCAAAAGCGCTTGCGGCTGGTCTTTTTGTTAGTGACAAGCACGTCTTTCTCGCGGTCGGAACTGGTAACAGTATGCGTGCCACGGAGGACATTTATCGATTCGGCCGTGACCTCACTGGTGTGAAAAAAATCATCGAGCAACAGTACGGTTGCTGTAGTCACATCGACATGCAGGTTATGAATGGTGAGCTACTCATTGCTGAGAACTCTCGTCATCGAGTCAATCGTTTCAATCTCGATGGCGAACCATTGGGCCGCTGGGGAAAACGAGATCGTACCGGTATCGAGGGGTTTGCTGCCTGCTGCAACCCTGTCAACATTGACATTGGCCCGGCCAATGTCCTTTATACAGCAGAGTCCGGTGTGGGGCGTATCAAAAAGTATACGCCCGATGGCAAATTTCTNGGGGTGGTGGGCTATGTGGATACGACCGAGTTTGATCGCGGAAGCAAGCTCGCTGCACAAACCTGTTATATACCAATCGAGGTCAACAAGGACGCAAGTCGTATCTATGTGATGGACGTTCGTGCAAACCTGATCCGCGTTCTTGCAACAAAGAAAAAGTGACTAGGCTGGCTGGATTTTTCCTTGNACTTGCGCTTGGTCAGGCGGCCGCGAAGCCGGTGCACGTTNTGGTGATGGATCCGTTGGCATTGCCATTATCCTGCTCCTGTGTCGATGGTGTTGGACAGAGGCGATATGACCGACTCACCGATTATCTTGGCAAAGTTCTTGGCCAGCCGTTCAANTTGACATTCGAGGAGAGTCTCGATCTTGCGCTGCGTCGAATGAAGTCCAGCCCGGACTTCATAATTGGCAAGGATGCCATGGTTCGCTTTGACGCCGGGCGGTTAAAGTTNCCGATTACCCCGCTTGCAGATCTCACTGACCGTGCTGGAGCCGTGACACAAAGTGGCGTGTTCATGGTTCGCACCAACGATCCCGCCAAGCGGGTCGCTGACTTGTCCGGTCGCGTTGTCATGCTTGGTCCGGAGGAGGAGGCCGAGACGCATCAGGCTGCCCGTGCTGCATTGCATCAGGCCCACTTGGCCAAGCCGGCCAAACTTGAAGTGGCGGGGGCGGTTGACTCCGGCGTCCTAGCACTGACTGATGGCGAGGTGGCTGCGGCAGTTGTGCCCGAGTATCTTCCGCTTCTTCTCGTTGGATGCGAAAAAGTGGAAGCCGGCTCGGTTCGGGTTCTTGCCAAGACGCAGTCGATGCCGGGAGTGCGGTTGTTTCGGACTGACTCTGTCGATGATGCCTTGGCAAAGCGTGTATTGTCGGAAGTTATTGGTTTGTTCAAGCACAAGGAGTTACTGATTGCACTTGAGTCAGCNAGTGGGTTTGTGAAGCCTACTGATCAAGGAGCTTGGNTGGACTGGCGTGGTACAGATCGACTTGGCCAAGCACCTACTTTGCCAGGGCAACTACCCAAAAAACTAAAGAAAGTTTGGTCGGCCAAGTTGACGGGGCCGGCTGTTGCCGGGCCGGCTGCCACTGCCAAGCAAGTAATTGTTCCCGACAAAAGTCGAGGTGGGACGTACGATTTATTTCGTTGCTTAGATGTGACCGACAGTAGCGAGGTGTGGCGGCTGGAATACGAGGCAGACAAGGAATTGGACTACAGCAATTCGCCCCGCGCGACACCGGTTGTTCATGATGGCTTGGTATATCTGCATGGAGCATTGGGTGACCTTCATTGTGTTCGACTGGACACCGGGGAGGTTGCTTGGAGAAAGAACTATTACCGCGAGTATGGTGGAAAGTTGTTGGCGTGGGGTTCGAGTTCGCCCCCGTTGATTGTCGGTGATTTACTGATCATTAATCCCGGCGTGTCCGATGCCTCTTTGGTTGCGCTGGATCGAAAGTCCGGAAAGTTGATATGGAAAACCCCCGGCCACGCGGCCGCCTACTCGGCGTTTGTCGTGGGTGAACTCGGTGGGCTGCAACAGATTGTTGGCTACGATTCGGCAAGTTTAGGTGGCTGGAATCCAGCCAATGGCCAACGGCTTTGGCAGCATGTGCCGACCGAAGGTTCTGACTTTAATGTTACCACGCCGCTTATTCATGANGGCCAACTATTGCTCGCGACAGAGAACAATGCCACACGGTTGCATCAGTTCGATAAAAACGGATTGATCNTTGATAAGCCGGTGATGGCTAATCCCGCTCTCGCGCCGGATACCTGCTCACCGGTTATCGTTGGCGATCGGGTGTTTGCCACTGCATACGGTGAGATGTACTGCCTAGATCTNAAGGATAACTTAAAAACTATCTGGGTGGCGGAGGATGACATGTTTTACGATCACTCAAACGTGATCGGCGGTAACGATCGAGTTCTTGTCTGGACACAGAGCGGGGATTTGTTGCTACTTGATGCGGTTGCGAATGATTTTAAGCCGCTCCGTCGACTACGCCCTTTCGGAAATGGGAAGGNGGACTCTATGTCTCATCCTGCAATAGTCGGCAATCGTTTATATCTTAGGGGACCCAATGAACTCGTCTGNTTCGTCCTGGGTGGCAATTGATTTGATGTAAGGTTTTGCAGTGCCTCGTTGTGCGTTGCTTTGCATGGAGGCAATTTGCTCCTAACCCAGCGATTTAAGTACTTCGGGATCACGGACGTCTATCCAGCGTCCCTCAATTTTTGCGCCAGCGATAGTTTCGCTGGCATCGATCATGGTTTCGATCGCATCCGTCAATTCGAACTCACCGCGAGGCGATTTTTGTAGTTTGGCCGTGTGGTCGAACAAGACTGGCTTAAAGATATAGATGCCAGCATTGTACCAGATCGGTTCGGTGTCCTTGAGCCAACCTTCGGTGCGGAGTTGATTGAGTTGCTCGTTGCTAGGTTTCTCGACGATTTTTTTTAAGCAGAATGAGTTNTCGAAAAAGTTGATGGCTCCTTTTCGGACATCCTCCCCCGGGGTCACGGTGATGAGCCCGGAGAAATCGTCTTCGCCGAACCGAGCGATCATCTGCGCATAAGTGTCGGCCCGAACCAGGATATCACCGTAGGTTAGTAGGAACGAATCGTCGCCGACGAATCTCTTGGCCAATTCCGGTGCCTTTCCAGTTCCATCCTGCACTTCCTGCATGGCGTAGTTTATCTCAATCCCAAGCATGGAGCCGTCACCAAAATATTCTCGAATAACTTCCGCCTTCCATCCCACGATAAGGCACACCTCGCGCACGCCTTGCGCGGTGATGCCGCTAATGATGTGCTCTAGAATTGGTTTGCCTTCGACGGGTAGCATCGGTTTGGGTAGTTCCTCCGTGAGGGCTCCCATGCGTGTGCCTTTGCCGGCGGCAAGGATAACGGCCTTCATGCGCCGAACTTGTCGAACATCAAAGCGTTAGCCTGCATGAGGCGGATGAGGTGCTTGGCCTCGATGATACCGATCGAGCCNCGGTTGGTGTTCGTTTCGGTGAAGCGCTTNAGTTTGTCCGAGCCGCTGGTGTTCGAGTGCAGCAACAGTGGCTGAGGATGCCATGAGTGGGCTTTGAGTGCGCATGGCGTGGAGTGGTCGCCAGTGATGGCGATGACGTCCGGTTTTTTCTCGAGAAGAATGGGCAGCGCAGTATCGAAGGCCTCAATGGCCTTGGTCTTAGCTTCGAAGTTTCCGTCCTCACCATACATGTCAGTGTATTTGTAGTGGATGAAGAAAAATTCATAGTCGTTGTACAATTGATTNCACCTTGCGAATTGTTCTTCGATTGTTTGCGGTCCCTCGTGCTTGGTCATGCCGACNAGTTGAGCGAGGCCCTTGTACATCGGGTATACGGCGAGACAGGCTGGGCGCATCGCATAGCGTTCAGCGAATAACGGGATGTCCGGCTGATGCGCGATTCCGCGCATGAGGAAACCGTTGGCCGGCTCCATTCCGGCTAGCAGTGGCAGAGCTACCTCGTAAAGTTGACCGATCAACTTGGCTGCCTTCTGCGCCTTGGTACAGTCCGGGTCGTCCGGTTTGGTCTCAGCGATCGGCAANCCTTCGCGGTGCGGATCCGTGTCGCTGAGTGGCCCAGCGAGGTCGGCACCGCGGAAGATCACTACGAAACGATGACCTTTGCCGGGCGTGATGATCACTTCGGCATCACCNATCTGCTTAATGTGCTGTGAGAGCTTGGCACAGCGTTCTTCGCAAAGCTCTGTNTCGATNCGGCCAGCCCGCCTGTCAGTTACTTTTCCATCCGCGTCAAGAGTGCAGAAATTCGCCCGGGCAGCGACATCACCAGGTTGGAGGTTCAGCCCAAGACCAAGCGCCTCGATTACGCCGCGGCCGACCTCGNATTCCAGAGGATCGTAGCCAAACAGCCCGAGGTGGCCTGGACCGCTTCCAGGGGTAATCCCATGGGCAGCAGGGATAAGGCGACCCATGGCGGAGTCCTTGGCTAAGGCGTCGAGATTTGGAGTGTTGGCTGCCTCAAGAGGAGTCTTGTAATCAGTGGCGGCAGTGGCGATATCGCCTAGGCCATCCATCACGAGCAGGGCCATTTTGGCCCCGTTTTTCAGTGTTAGATTAGAGTAAACAGAATCAATGTTCATAAAAAACTGCGCTTAGCCAAGCGCGGAGGGATTGTGCTTGCCAAGCGTCAAAGGGTCAACTCGTTGGNGGTTGTAGTTTATTTTCGTTAGAATGACCTTTTGGAAAGCACAACCCGTTGTGGTTTAATGGATAAGCTGATACATTATCTTGTGTTTTAGTCTTTACTCGTTAGATTGAATTGGCTCTTATTCGGTCCGACGTGTATTTGAAGAACCTTACGGCTCTTGGATTCAAGTCGTTCGCGGACAAGACATCGCTTGATTTCCAGCAGGGTATGACAGCGATTGTTGGCCCGAATGGCTGNGGAAAATCCAATGTTTCCGATGCTATTCGTTGGGTCTTGGGGGAGCAGTCGGCCAAGGCGCTGCGGGGTTCGGGGATGGCTGATGTGATTTTCAACGGTACCGATCAGCGTAAGGCCTTGGGCATGGCCGAGGTTTCTTTGACAATTGGTGGCATAGATAAGGAGCAGCTTAAAGCGGCGGGGGTCGATTTGCCTTACNGCGAGGTCACGGTGACACGCAGAATTTTTCGGGATGGCGCTAGCGAGTTTTTCATCAACAAGGTGTCTTGTCGTCTCAAGGACATTCAGCATTTGTTTATGGGTACCGGTATGGGCAGGGCGAGCTATGGTATCATGGCTCAGGGCAATATCACCCAGATCATTTCCAGCAAGGCGGATGACCGTCGGGCGGTTTTCGAGGAGGCCGCCGGTATTACGCGTTTCAAGAGCCAGAAAAAGGAGGCGCTTCGAAAGCTTGACTATACCGAGCAAAACCTCTTGCGTGCGTCCGACACTATCCGCGAGGTAAAGCGTCAGATTGGCTCGCTTCAGCGACAAGCTGGAAAGGCGCGCCGCTACAAGACTTTCATGGACGAACTCCAGAGTCTGGAGACTCAGTTCGCCCGTCACCAGCTTGCTCAGATTCAGGAATCGATTAGGAAGTGCGAACAGGCAATCTGTGAGTTTAAGGGTCGGTCGGATGATTTTACAGGGACGATCCAAAATGAGGAGGCGCTTATCAGTCAGGCTCGCCAACAACGTGCTACGATCGAGCAACAGGTGGGTGAGGCGCAGGAACAGGGTGCCAAACTTCAGGCTGAACTGGAGCGATTAGAGAGCCGGATTCAATTTAGTCATGAGCGTATTCATGAACTAAACGAGCAGGAGGCCAAGGCACACGAAGAGATTGTGCAGGCTGAACAGCGGCGAGGTGAGGCTGAGCAGGAACTGGCCGGTATACAGACCAAGCTTGAAACCGCCGACAACACTGTCAGCAATCGGCGCCGAGTGGTCGAGGAAAAACAGGCCGACTGCGATGCCCTCGAGGCTGAGCTTGTCCATCGGGAAGAGGCGTTGCGGCAGGCGCAGGCTGATTCTTTCAGCACAGTGCAGGAGTTGACTCGCGTTCGAAACGAGATTAACGCCATCGACCTTCAAAGGCGCGGAAATACCGTCCGGATCGAGAAACTTGCTTCTGAGAAAACGCAGCTCGAGGAGGAGGCGGCTAAATTGAGGGAGCGGCTTGGCCAATTTTCCACTGATGTTGAGGGCCTTCGGTCAACCGCTCAGAGTCATCGAGGAACGGTCGAAGAACGTCAGCAGCGTTTAACGAAGTTGGAAGAGCGAATTACTCGTCTAACCGGCGAATTGGATAATTTACTTCGAACCCAAGCCGAAAAGCGATCACGGCTCAATGTTCTCCAACAGTTGCAAGCGTCACACGAGGGTGTCAGTACCGGTGCGCAGGCGGCCATCAGTGAGTCCAAGTCTGTGCTGGGTTTGCTTGCCGACCAGATTCGAGTTCCGGAGGAAATCGTTATTGCAGTCGAGTCTGCGCTGGGTCGGCAGCTGCAGTGGGTAATTACACGGCAGGCTAGTGATGCTCGATCGATTTTGACATCGCTAAAGGACGGCAAAAAGGGTCGTGCTGATGTCGTTGCGCTCGACTTGGTTTCTGGCGGTGTACCTCAGTCAGTTGATACATCCAGACTAGCTAATTTTGGCGGTGTGACTGCAATTGGGCAAGTAGACTGCGATTCTGAGATTCAGCCGTTGCTAGACCGATTACTCGGTCAACTGGTTATCGTTCCTGATCTCGATGCCGCGATGCTTGGTCGCGAGCAGTATCCCGATCTGGATTTCGTAACTCGGAATGGCGAGTTGCTTTCGCGGCACGGAGTTTTCAGTGGTGGTCGTGGTAATGGCAACACCTCTGCGTCGCTTCTGGCGCGGAAAAATGAAATTGCAACACTAGAGAAAGAACTTGGAGATCTTAGTGAAAATGCTGATCAGCTTAGCCGCGAGAAAGGTAATTTGCAGGGAGAGCAAACTTCGTTGCAAGCCGGGTTACAGCAGGAACAGGCAGAGCTGCGGCAGCAGGAGGTTTCCATCGCATCAAGCGAGGGCGAATTAAAGGCGCTACAAAACTCGAAGCGAATGCTCGAGCAGAAGATCGAGGNNGTGACTTTTGANTTGGANAGCCTTACCGGGCAGGAGTNGGAGGGAAGCGGCCGNCGTGANCAANTCGATGCTGAACGGCTGTCTCTTGAGGAAAAGGAAAAAAACAGCAACTTACTCGTGGGGGAGATTGGTGGAGTTGTCGATGCGCTTCGGGGGAGGCGGGATACAGCTAACGAGGAGCTGACTGAGGTCAAGGTCGGGCTGGCATCAGAGGAGCAATTGCTGGCGTCTTTTCGACGGCAGCTCGAACCACTTAACGTTCGAATTACGGAACTGAAGCAATTGGTCGATCAACGACGTGACGACATTGAGTCGGGTGCAACCAAAAAGGCGCAGACTGAAAAGGAGATAGTTGACTCAACTGATCGTATTGCCGAAGGACGTGTTGAACGCGAACAATCCGGTGACAGCATTTCGTCTCTGCTTTCAGAGAAAGCCGAGGCCGACCGGAAGGTGGAGGAACGTGAAGCAGCACTCCGATCCGTGCGCGATGAGTTGAGTACTTCACAGGAACATCGCTCGAAACTGGAGGTGGAGCTGGCTCAGAATAACATGTCGGCCGAGAATCTGTGCGAGCGAATTCAGGAGAAGTATCAGATTGCCTTGCGGGAGGTGGAGCCGGTGCGCCTTATGGTGTCCGTTGACGATTCAGAAAGTCTTACTGTGGAGCTGGTTGCAGATGGAGAAAACGAGGAACATGAAACCGATTGGGAAAGGGTAGAGAAAAAGGTTGCGGAGTTGCAGGACCGAATTGACCGTATGGGTCCGGTGAATCTGGTTGCTATTGAGGAATACAAGGAAATCGAGGAGCGGCATGCGGAACTNACCCGCCACCACGACGACCTTGTTCAGGCCAAAGAGCGATTGCTCGAGATCATCGAGCAAATTAATACCGAGACAACGGAGATGTTTCGNTCAACCTTCGAGAAAATACGGGGCAACTTTCGGGAACTGTTTACCGAGGTTTTTGAGGGGGGCAANGCTGACCTTGTGCTGGTCGACGAGGAGGATGTGCTCAGCAGCGGTATTGAGATTGTGGCGCGACCTCCAGGTAAGAAACTGCAAAGCATTACGCTGCTCTCCGGCGGCGAACAAACAATGACTGCCGTGTCTTTGCTNTTTTCAATCTATCAGGTAAGCCCGAGTCCGTTTTGTCTCTTGGATGAACTGGATGCNCCTCTTGATGAGTCGAACATCAACCGGTTCGTTCGGGTACTCAAGCGGTTCCTTAATCAGTCGCAGTTTCTTATCATCACCCATAACAAGCGTACCATCAGTATGGCTGATACTTTATATGGGGTGACGATGCAGGAGCAGGGAGTTAGCAAGATTGTTTCGGTGAAGTTTCAGGAAACGGACAGGGGCAAGGGTGCTGAGCTGACAGCCAAGACAACTNCATCTCGAGGTCAAACANCCAAGTCAAAGGAGGATGTACTACGGCCTGGTCAAGATGGTGATGTTATTTCAATGGGAAAATAGCCCTCGCGTTATCCTTACTTCGTGCTTTGGAAATCCTTTTTAAGCATTCGAGGTTAATTTTCTCGAATGTTGGAAAGATTTTGCGATCTCTTTTAAACCGTGCCGAAGAGAGTTTTGCCGGTGCTATGAAGATCGTTACAAGCCTCCATGAGGCGTTCAGCGGTAGCTTGCTCGGCTTTCTTTAGGTAAGAGCGCGGGTCGTAAACCTTCTTGTTGCCAACTTCACCGTCTATCTTCAGCACACCTTCATAATGAGTCATTATATGATCCGCAATGGGTCGGGTGAAGGCGTATTGTGTATCGGTGTCGATGTTCATCTTGATCACACCATACTCAAGGGTTTCCTTGATCTCGTGCTTGGCGGAGCCGCTTCCGCCGTGAAAAACAAGATCAAATTTGGCCGACTCCCCATGTTTGCCAATGACGGCGTCCTGCCCTTGCTTGAGTATATCTGGGCGCAACTTCACAGCACCCGGCTTGTAGGCACCATGTACGTTGCCGAATGTTGCAGCAAACATATAACGGCCGATACCTTCGAGGCTTTCATAGACGGTTAGCATGTCTTCTGGCGTGGTATATAATTTCTCAGCTGGAGTGTCCTGGGTTCCGGCTGCTCCGTCCTCTTCACCACCGACGACGCCGGCTTCAACTTCAAGGATGATTTCGTTAGCGGCGCACAATTCTAAATACTCTTTGGAGATGGCCATGTTTTCATCCAGCGGAAGGATTGAGGCATCGAGCATGTGGCTTTGGAACAGGTTGGTATGGCCGTTGGCTCGGCGCCGTGTTGTTTCCTCAATTAGAGGCTTGAGGAATCCGGCAGCCTTTTCCGGTTGGCAGTGGTCGGTGTGAAGCCCAATGAAAATATCGTACTGTTCTGCCAGCCGGTGTGCGGCCTCAGCGAGCACAATACAGCCGAGCACAGGGTCGTTATTATTAAGTCCAGAGGCAAACTGTCCTCCGCCAGTGGACATCTGGATTATGCCGTCTGACTTCGCATCGGCGAATGCCTTGAGTGCGGCATTGATCGTTGTGATAGATGTGATGTTGATTGCAGGATAGGCATAGTCGCCCTTTTGAGCTGCATCCAACATTGCGGCATATTGTTTGGGGGTTGCAATGGGCATAATTTAATTCCATTTGGTTTTCATCAAACCAAAATTAGCCGTTCGGCCAAAGGGCCAGACATCTTAGCGTGAGTTTACTTATTTGCAAGGTCACAGAAAAAACACCATTTTTCTAGGAATTTCTCCTCTGCTTAATCGGCATACCACACGCTGGCCTTGACAGGCTAGGGCGACCTCCCCAAAAAACACCCGTTCATGAATACTCGATTTGTTGGTCTGAATCTATTGTTTGCCTTTGGTTTGGCTGGCTGTGGGTCCGAAGCACCGGATAAGGAGGCTGCGGTCCGCCACTCTGCTGAACCTAGCAATGCATCAACTGTCGTTTTGACTCCGCCTAGTAGGCCTGGCGGAGAAGCGAAGTATGGGCTCACACAGGAGAACCAACCGGGACAGGCCGTACCGGTTCAACTTGAAGCAAAACCAGGAACGATCGCGCCATCCAAGCCGAAGCCGACTCCAGAACCAGTGGCTGGCATCGCTTCCAAGCCTTCGGTTGCTTCAGAAAAGGTTGACCAGTCCAAGCAGGAAGATTCAACACCCAAGCGGAACATTTTCAGGAGTGCTGGTAGTGGTGACCTCGATACCGTAAAATACCACTTGGCAAACGGCGTTAATGTTAATGCTCAGGATGGGAGCGGCAAAACAGCACTGTTATGGGCCGTGCGGAGTCAGAAACACGCAGTCGTTTCCCACCTTCTCGCCCGCGGTGCGAATCCGAATCTTGCCGATGACTCGCAATTGACCCCGCTTTTTTGGGCGGTGCGGATTCGACGCCCCGAATTGGTAAGCCAGTTACTCGCCAACGGTGCGGATATTACTCTCAAGGAAAAAAATGGTAGAACCGCTTTCGATTATGCCAAGGATGAGACCGTTCAGGCGATTCTTCGGAAGCACTCTAGTCAGAAAGAGTGATTTTGGCCTTGGCTAAACCGATACCATCCGGGCGATGAGTGACATTCGAGTGGGGATTGTCGGCGCAGGTGCCAATACGACGTCCCGGCACATTCCGCTGCTTCAGGCCATTGATGGCGTCGAGATTGTGGGCTTGGTCAACCGCCGTGAGGAGTCGTCATTATCTGTATCTCAGCGCTTTGGAATTCAAAAAACTTATGACTGCTGGGAGCAGGCAGTTGCCGACGCTGATACCAACGCCATAGTGATCGGTACCTGGCCTTATCTACATTGTCCGGTGACGTTGGCCGCGCTTGATGCTGGAAAACATGTACTAACCGAGGCGAGGATGGCTATGAACGCGGAAGAGGCTAGGCAAATGCTGGATGCTAGTTTGGTCAGACCAGAATTAGTTACACAGGTTGTGCCTTCACCAATTANCTTGTTTGCAGACGACACCATTAAACGTTTGATTGACGAGGGNTACTTGGGCCAACTAATTGCAGTGGAGAGTCGTATTCGTGGCGACTTTATTGAGAGCGACTCGCCGATGCACTGGCGGCAAAATAGGGAGTTGAGTGGCAATAATATTCTAGCGATGGGCATTTATTATGAAGCCATCGTCCGGTGGGTTGATTGCGCAACTAGTGTGGTGGCACGGGCGCGTACCTTTACCGCTCAGCGGCGGAATGAATTGGGCGAAATGCAAACGGTCCGGGTGCCAGAGCATCTCGATGTAATTGCTGATCTCGAGGGTGGTGCGCAATTGCATCTCCAGCAGTCTGCGTTGACTGCTCTGCTGGAGGATGACGCCATTTACTTATTTGGTAGTGAGGGAACACTGCGGCTCACTGGCGACCGGTTATTTGGTGGTCGCAAGGGCGATAAACAACTTACAGAGATAGCTATTTCCAGTTCGAAACGTGGTGAATGGCAGGTCGAGGCCGATTTCGTTGCGGCTATCCGGGGTCAGCGTGCCGTGACCCTAACCACGTTTGCGGACGGGTTGCATTACATGAAGTTCACTGATGCGGTTGCAAGAAGCATCGTTTCCGGTCGGGTAGAGGAGCTCTGAAGTGTGTGCATTTGGCCATGCGCAATGTTGCGCTTGATTTCAGAACACCAATCACCACAATGCGCGCCGGTTTTTTTAATGAGTGACGGGAATAACAATCAAGCCACAGGCGTGATTTATGACAAAAAGAACCCATTCCCCTCGACGCTTAAGCGGCGCGTTCTGTTGAACAAGGAGGGTTCCGCCAAGGAGACACTTCATCTTGAGATGTCCTTGGAAGGCTCCGGNCTGGAATATCTTCCAGGCGACTCGCTGGCGATCCTTCCGGATAATTCGTCTAGGTCGGTAGGGGAGGTGATCGAGTTAGGTGGATTCGATTCAGACGAAACTATTGAACTCAAAGATGGCGCAACTGTACCTCTTCGGGAGGCGCTGACGTCGCATTTCGACATTACCGTGCTGACTAAAAATGTCCTGAAGAAATATAATGTATACGCTCAGTCAGGGAAGTTGGAATCACTGCTTCAACCGGAAAACAAATTAGCGCTGGACGGCTATCTTTGGGGGCGAGGAATCGTCGATTTATTCAATGACTTTCCTGTGCCGGGGCTACAAGAGGGAGACTTTTGTGCTACATTACGAAAACTGCTTCCGCGTCTTTACTCCATTGCTTCCAGTCCCAAAGCGCATCGAGGGGAGGTGCATCTCACCATCGCCGTGTTGCGATACCGGAGTCACGGTCGCGACCGCGAGGGCGTCTGCTCGACCCTCGTGGCCGATCGTTTAGACATCGGCGGGACGCTGCGGGTGTTCCTCCATCACGATAAAAATTTCAAGCTGCCCCCAGACGGTACAACGCCGATTATTATGGTGGGTCCTGGAACCGGCATCGCCCCTTTCCGCGCCTTTGTCGAGGAGCGTGCAGTGACCGGTGCCGCCGGTAAAAGCTGGCTGTTTTTCGGGGATCAGCATCGAGCGACCGATTATCTTTACGGTGAAGAGTGGGAACGTTACTTAAGTGATGGTCGGCTATCCCGGATTGATCTCGCCTTCTCTCGCGATCAAGACCACAAGGTGTATGTGCAGCATTGTATGCGCGAGAATGCCGAAGAGTTGTTTAGATGGCTTAGCGACGGCGCAGTGTTTTATGTTTGTGGGGATGCGTCGCGCATGGCGCATGATGTTCACGAGGAGCTTATCACCCTTGGTGAGCGGGTTGGTGGGAAAAGGCGTGAAGATGCCGAGGCGTGGGTTAGCCAACTCCAGGCAGAAAAACGGTATCTCAAGGACGTATACTGAACGGTTAGCCTAGCTGTTTGACTGGATGTCGATCTGCTTGCAATCGCTGATCTGCATTGCAAATGCTGAGCGCAGTTCAATTGATTGATTTTATGATACGTATTCTTGTTTTCTCTTTTTTATTATCCGCTGTAGCACTAACATTGGCCAAGCCCTGCGAGACTGCGACGTTTAAAGCGCCCAACATCGTCATCATCGTAGCCGATGATCTGGGCTGGGCAGACGTTGGCTTTCACTCAGACCGCATCCCGACACCGCATATCGATCGGATTGCCCGTGAGGGAGTGGAATTGGATCACTTTTACGTTTTCCCAATGTGTAGTCCAACGCGTGCAGGTTTGATGACAGGCCGCTATCCGATTCGGTTCGGGATGGCGCGGGCGGTTATTCCGCCGTGGAGGCATTTCGGACTGGATCCCGATGAGGTCACCCTGCCGGAGGTTTTAGCCAAAGCTGGTTATGAGCATCGGGGCATTTTTGGCAAATGGCACCTCGGCCATAACGACCGAAAATGGCATCCGAATCGACAGGGCTTCACGCATTTTCACGGCCACTATAATGGTGCGATAGACTATTTTGATTTGACTCGCGAGGGCGAGCGCGACTGGCATCTGAACGATACCCCCAGTAGCGATCAGGGTTACTCGACTCATCTGATTGCCGGTGCTGCCGGTCAGTTTATCTTGGAACACGCTAAAGGTGACGCGCCGTATCTTTGCTATGTGCCGTTCAACGCTCCGCATTCACCGTTTCAGGCACCGCAAGAATACCTGAAAAAATTCGCGCATTTAGCTGAGGGAAATGTACGTGGTAAAAACAAAAACCTACGCCAAGTCGTGGCAGCGATGGTGTCATGCATGGACGATGGTATCGGCCGGATTCTCCGGGCAATTGATGACTCCGGGGAGGCCGACGATACGATCGTTTGGTTCTTTAGTGACAACGGCGGTGTGTCTGCAATCGCGGACAATAATGGGTCGTTGCGTGGTAATAAACTGGACGTGTGGGACGGCGGTGTGCGTGTAGCGGCTGCCGTTCGTTGGCCAAGCGGAGAAATTCGTGGCGGTCGCAAAATCCTAGCGCCATTGTCGTGTATAGATGTGATGCCTACCTTGTGCAAGCTAACTGCCAGAGGGGCCTCTTCCGATTTTGGGAACAAGCCATTCGACGGGTTGGATGTACTGGATGTGCTTCAGTCGAAGCGCGATCGGCTTGATCGCGAACTGTACTTTTACAATGGTCAGCAGGGTGAGCAGCGGGAAAAGATTGCTATCCGTACGCCTATATGGAAGCTTGTAGTACACGGGCCGAATATTGCGACTGGAGAGTGGCAGAGCGCAAAGCATGATCGTTTTTTGTTTCGTATCGATCATGATCCAAACGAGACAACGAATCTGTTGACTACGAATCCCGGGGTGGCCGTGCGGTTGGCAAAAAAATTAATCGTTCATCGGCGACTGCAGCCTAAGGTCAGTGTGGGCGATTACAACACGGGTCGACAGATGTTCATCGCGCCCAAGGATTGGATAATCCGGTAAGTACGTTTGGCAGATTGGACTTTTACCTTGTTTTGAGGCTGCATGATGGTCAACTTCTTCTTCCGGTTAAACAACCGAAAATAACCCAAAACCACGGATCATTAATCCGCAATGAGTGAAGCCAAAAACACCGATCCACTAAAAGAGCTGGATTTGGATCTGGAATTTCTCCCCGCATGGGCGCAGAAACCAAATGACGCCAAACCTTACTCTGACTATGCAGGCGAGGAGAAACCGCGTTCTCGAGGGCGTAGAGATTGGGGTGACCGTTCTCAGCGACGACGTGACGATAACCGCGGACGTGGCTTCAAGGGCAGCAGCGATCGGGATCGCGGTCGAGACCGTAATCGGGATGGGCAGCGCCAGGATGGACGACGTTCGAAATTTGAGAAGCGCGATGGCAAGAGACCATTTCACAAGAAAAACAACTTTCATCGAAACGAGAAGCCGTCGCGTCCGCCGTTGGAAATAGATGTGGTCATTCAGCCGGAGAAGAATGGTGTTGAGTCGCTTGCTCGGCAGATCAAGCAGACCGGCCGGGCTTATCCACTATTCGACATTGCACGTCTGATTTTGGCCAAGCCGGAACGATATCTTGTCCTCCTCAAGACGCGAAATAAGGAGGACGGTTCCGTCGCCCAGCCGCTATTTTTCTGTCAAATAGACGAGACCGTATGGCTCTCCGAGGAGCAGGCGGTGGACCATGTGCTCAACCGATATTTTGACACGTTTTATAAGACAGAAAAAACCGAGATTGATCCGCCCAAGGGCACTTACACATTTGTGGCACAATGCGGTATGAGTGACGAGATCCTTGGACCACCTAACTACCACGGCTATCAGGATAAGCTTCGAGGTTTGCATGCGGATCGGTTCTCCAGACTGCCATTTGATGTTTTCAAGTCTCGTGTTAAAATTGTCCATAATGAAGAGGTGGTTAAGCAGTGGCTTGATGAGCAAAGTTGGAAGACCGAGTATATTGCTATTAACTTGCCGGAAGAGGTTCGGTTTGAGTCGCGAGCTGCCGTCCGCGAGCATTTCCGTCAAAAGCACTTGGGCAATATTGTCGCTGGCGTGGACGACGTGGCGATCAAGGCCAGCGTGTTCAGTAAAAAAATCCCGCCACGCATGCAGGATTTTGTCCGTTTTGTGATTGATGATCAGCGCCGGTTTCCGCTTAAGATCGTCAATTTACTTAGCCAGGAGTTTAGCAGCCAAGGACTTCAATTTTTTAAGCGTAGGAAAAGCGTCACCTATGTTTCAGTGTCTCGTCCACATCATCTCGACCTCGAAAACACTCCGGTCAGTGAAAGTATCCGTGCGATTGTGACATTTATCCTCGAGAATAAGGATTGCACTCGTCGAATGATCCTGGACCAGTTTGCATCTGAGCACGAAAAAACAGAAGTTGCTGTTGCAACTGAGGATTGTAGTACGCCTCAACCGGACGCTCCACTTTCTCCAGAGCGCACTGCTGTGCTTAGCGACCTGCATTGGCTCGTACATCAGGGNCACATTATTGAGTATGCCAANGGTCAAATGGAAATTGCACCAAAGCCACAGCAGCCACAGCAGAAAAAGAAAAATTCGAAACTAGAAAAAGAACCAAAGAAAGAGAAACCTATGACAGCCGAGGCCTCGGTTCAGGTTCATGCCGCAGGGGAAACTAAATCGACCGAGACTCCCGAAACAAGCGAAGCCGAAGCGANCGGGACCTCCGGGTTATCGTCGGCCAAAAGNCAATCCGATAAGCCAGTCTCAGNTGCCGGTGCCCCGAAANAGTCTTGCGAGTCAAGTCAAACGNAAGTNNCAANCGAGNGGTTNNATNCNATNCNGNACGANAGCACTTCTNACANAACCTTCAGATGCTGATAAANTTTCGTCNCNNAATGANNGNNCTGCCGNGGATNCTTCTNTNAANATGGCCGAGTAGTTTGATTCGATGGGTAGAAGTTCTGCATACGCCTCGGCCGGCGTTGACTTAGCAGTCAGCAACCAAATTAAGAATGATCTTCCATCGTTGCTCGCATCAACGCGGCGGCCAGAAGTACTCGGCGAGGTCGGCGGTTTCGGCGGGTTGTTTGCACTTAACACGGGCAAATACAAGGCCCCTGTGCTCGTTTCGAGCGTAGACGGCGTTGGGACCAAACTTAAGGTTGCTTTTGCCGCCCGGCGGCACGACACCGTTGGGCAGGATCTCGTTAACCATTGTGTCAATGATATCGCTGTTATCGGCGCTGAGCCGCTGTTCTTTCTAGACTACATCGGCACTGGAACTTTAAAGAAAAAGGCATTCACCGACATTGTCCGGGGTTTTGCCATTGGCTGTCGTGAGAACAATTGTTCCCTTGTTGGTGGTGAGACTGCGCAGATGCCCGGTTTTTACCAGCCCGGAGAGTACGATGTGAGTGGAACCATCGTTGGCGTAGTCGAGAAAAATCGGATCCTTGATGGCCGCACCATTCGGCCCGGAGATAAGCTTATTGGCATCGCCGCTTCAGGTCTGCATACCAACGGCTATTCGCTAGCCCGCAAAATCCTGTTTGACAAGATGAAGCTAAAGCCTTCGAGTCGACTCCCCGGCCTTGGCATCACGGTTGCCAACGAACTGCTTAAGGTGCACGTCAGCTACGGTCCCGTCGTGCAAAAATTGCTTAAAAAATTTAACTC
>PBKH01000063.1 GCA_002721375.1 Verrucomicrobiales bacterium | reverse complement strand
GTGAAGAATGACCATTTGTACTTGCACAACTTCAAGACAGACCGTTGGCCGTCTGGGCATCCGAACACCGGCTACCTCAACTGCGATGGTAGCCCTACCAAGACTTCGATTCTTAATCAACGCCGTGAAGGAACCTACCATTTTTGGACTCTCAACTTTGGTAAACGTTCGCAGGAAGAATTGTTTGATCTAAAACGGGATGTCGATTGCGTGAACAATCTGGCCATGTCTAAATCGCATGCGAATTTAAAAAAGATATTGAAGAATCAGTTGTTCGCAGAGTTGCGGGAGCAGGGTGATCCGAGGATGTTTGGGAAGGGAGATGTTTTCGACAACTATCCGTATTCTGGTTCGGCGACCGATGATTTTTACAAGCGTTACACTAGTGGAGAGAAGGTGCGGGCTGGTTGGGTGAATCCCAGTGATTTTGAAAAGGAAACACTCGACTGAATGCTGGCCAATAGTTAGGAGTTTTTTCGCTAGCTTCCCAATGGGCCGAATGGCAGAATTTCGCTTTTCCTGAAACAAATCAATTTGTTAAATATGAAAAAAACAAACGCAATAGGATTGGCTGCCTTTTTGGCATTAGTTGGTGCGCAGGCAGGCGAGTGGGGAAATTGGCGTGGTCCGAACTACGATGGTTCCACCGACGAGAAAAATCTGCCGGCCAAATTCAGCAAGACACAAAATGTCCAATGGAGCGTCAAGATGGACGGGCCGAGTGCTGGGACACCAGTTGTCTGGGGGAACCACGTTTATGTTTCCTCTTCCAACCCAGATGCGAAACGTTTAACAGCGAATTGTTATGATCGCCGGACTGGAGAATTGAAGTGGTCCCATCTTGTTGCCAATGGACACAGGCAGGACAACCGCAGCGATTATGCCTCTCCTTCGCCGGTGACAGACGGTCAGGTGGTTACGTTTTTTTACGGCGACGGTGCACTAGCTACCTTTACTCCGGACGGTGTGAAATTGTGGTCGCAAAACATACAAGAAAAGCACGGACAATTCGCCTTCCTTTGGACATTCTCGACTAGTCCGTTGATACATAACGGAATCCTTTACATGCAGGTGTTACAGCGCGACACCAAGGTCGGTAGCAAGGGTAGCGACGACAACCGGTCTTATTTGTTGGCATTGGACCCCAAAACAGGCAAGCAGCTTTGGAAAGTGTACAGGCCAGCCAAGGCACGCAGCGAATCTCTTGAGGCATTCAGTACGCCTATTCCTTTCAGCCACAACGGTCGTGACGAGATCCTCATTGCCGGTGGCGATTGCTTGACTGGCCACGACCCGAAGAGCGGCAAGGAACTATGGCGCTGGGGCACATGGAACCCGACTCGCATCGGTCATTGGCGTCTTGTGCCTTCGCCGGTGGCAGGTGGTGGCGTTGTGTTGGCGTGTGCGCCGAAGCGAGCGCCGGTCTATGCAATCAAGGCTGGAGGAGAAGGTAACATCAGCGCGAGTGGCAAGGTGTGGAACAGTGAGGGCAGTCGCGATGGAGTGAGCAGTGATGTGTGTACGCCGTTATTTTATCAGGATAGTTTTTTTGTTCTCTATGGCGAAGGCCGTGACAAGATGCTTTCCCGGGTGGATCCGAAGACTGGAAAGATTCGATGGTCAACCGATCTGCAGAGCCGCTCGCTCTTTCGCGGTTCACCAACCGGCGCGGATGGAAAAATCTATGTGCAGAACCATGCCGGAACGGTGCATGTGATAGATGCTAAAAGTGGGAGGCTGTTGCACAAGGCGGAAATGGGCGAGTCTGGTGATGATCAGACCCGAGCCAGTGTGGCAATCGCGCACGGCCGCTTATTTATCCGTACTAACGGCCGTCTGTATTGCATTGGTAAAAGTTAACTCGGGATGAGCTTCGTCAAGCGTCTATTTAATCGGGATCGTTTGAGGGATTGCGTTAAATAGCCGCTGAAGGTCGCGGTCTCCGCCGCGTTGGCCTGGCTGCAGAACCAGCCATGGGATAGGTTTGGCCGCAGTCTCAATGGTGTTCTTCTCGACCCAACGCCACGATTCCGCATGGCCATCGGCGAACGACAGTACAGTGCCGTTGTTGTGACGGGTAGCAGGGAAACTGATCCATGTCCATTTGGCTGTGCCAAACAGTGTCCATGTGCCAGCGTTTGCTCCGAAAGCACTCTGCTGAATGCTTTTGGTGTGTTCGTCAATAAACACGAACGCTTCAGAGGAAGACGGATTTTTGATGTCACTTATTTTGTGCCAGCACTTGTCGTAGTCTCCGCTCTCTGGGTCTGATCGGAAATTCATGTACATGTTCATTGATACGCTTCGTACCCTGGGGAGTTCTCCCTTGTCGAGCACAGTCGATTTGTCGGATGGGCACTTGTAAATGCCGGATGAGTCATTGTACTTGAATAGTACTCCATTCCGGATGTTGCTGTCATCTACATCTGTCCAAGCGTTTCCGTTGAGCCATGTCGGACCTTGGCTTGTCCACCCGGCTCGGCTACCGCCGCCAGGCAGTTGTGAATTCTCCGGCATGTGATCGTCGTGATCTCCGGCGTACATCATCCAGCAGAGTTGAAGCTGCTTGTAGTTGCTCATGCAGTAGGCGCTGGCAGCCTTATTTTTGGCTTTTGCCAGAGCTGGTAACAGTAGGCCTGCGAGTATGGCAATGATGGCGATGACGACAAGCAACTCGATCAGTGTGAACGCCTTAGCTAAATACAGGCGGCACAATGGGCGACGGTTGGGCGTTTTCATCTGGCGGCAAGCTACGCTTCACCAATTAGCGATGCAATCTCTGTTTTTTTGCTAAGAAAGCTGTTTTAAAGTCAACGAATACCTCGGACCAGATGCACTATACCTGCCAAGTTGCCAATAAGAATTAGGGAATAAATAGCGCGCCAAGTCCATTGAACATCGGTCGGCAACGGTTCGAATGTTGCCAACAGACCGAAAACGCAGAACAGCGCCACGGCACTTAGGAAGATGGATAAGATGATGCGGACAACCATGCAGTCGGGCGGATGTCTAGCTTAAGAGTTGGCGCTTGGCAATTCCGGTGCAGAAGCTAACATCTGTGCCGCACCATGAAACGGATTATCACTGTTGGTTTGCTAACTGTTGCCGCTGCGTCTCATGCGGAGCTACACTATCAAGTTTTGACAAGTAACAAGCGCGATATCAATACGGAGAGTTGGCAGCTGACTAGTAGCGATTTTCCTTCATACAAAGGGAAGGTGCGGTGGTCGGTCAACAAGCGCACGCTTAGTGGTGGAAAGCAGGAGGGGGTGGAGTTGATAGAGGTTAATAACGGTCGGTTGCAATTTCGGGTGATCCCGACTCGAGGCATGAGCGTCCTCGATGTTACGATGGGCGACGTGCGTCTCGGCTGGAATTCTCCGGTCAAGGAAGTTGTGCATCCCAGTTACATTAATCTTCACGATCGAGGAGGGCTTGGATGGTTAGATGGGTTTAACGAGTGGATGGTGCGTTGTGGGCTTTCGTTTGCCGGGCATCCGGGTGAGGATAAGTTTATTAATAATGTCGGCGCGGAGTCGACGATGGATCTGACACTGCACGGGAAGATTGGAAACATACCGGCTTCCGAGGTTGTAGTGGTGGTGGAAAAAAAGGCTCCTCATCGCATTCGAATTCGGGGTCGTGTCAATGAGGTTTCTTTCTATGGTCCGAATCTGAGCATTTGGACGGAAATCAGCACTGTACCTAACTCGAGCGAATTTCAAATCAGTGATGAGTTGACCAACAACGGCACGTTCGATGAGGAATTTCAGATCATCTACCACGCGAATTTCGGTCGTCCACTACTTGGAAAGGGTGCTAAAATGCTGACAGCTTCCACCAAGATTGTTCCGTTCAATGATAATGCGGCCAAGGCTATAGACAAACAGGAGGTTTATCCTGGGCCTGAAAAGGGATTTACCGAAGAGGTATACAAGATTTATCCGAAGGCCGACAAGTTTGGAAAAGCTTGGGCGATGCTCACCAGCCCTAAGGGTGATCGTGGGGTGACAATATCCTGGCCGGTCAAGCAGTTGCCGTATTTGACCCAGTGGAAAAACACTGCGGCGGAAACGACTGGTTACGTAACCGGGATTGAACCGGGTACCGGTTTCCCTCACAACCGCAGCTACGAGCGCAAATACGGTAGGGTGCCGAAATTAGCACCTGGAAAGACCCGTTCATTCGACTTGGAATTCAAAGTTCTTGGTAACAAAGAGGATGTTAAAACCGNATCTGAAGTCATCAAAAAGTTACAGGGAACTGTTGGGCCAGAAATTCAGAAACAACCTGAAGAATAAGTTGAACAGTCCCTTTATTTGGCTTGGTTTAGTAAAGGATCTATATAAACCGCCTACATATTATATTGACGGCTAGTTGGTTGTTTTAAGTGTAAAATGTTTTCAAGAAACTCGGTAATCGTTGTCATTATGTTTATATTGGTTGGCCAATCGCTTGGCCAAGCTGGGAAAAAAACTCATCTGACTCATGAGTTGAAACTTCCAGTTGATTGGGAAGGGGACATGCCCGAAATTGATTTTGTAGCTGAATCGGCCGGAAACAATGAATGGCTTTTGCGAGTCGGCGTTACAAATTTCGAGTTTACCCCAAAAAATACCGGCCAAGCCCACAGGGTTGGCCAAGGGCATATGCACCTGTTTGTGGATGGGAAAAAAACCACCCGACTTTATGGGCAACCTTATTTTCTCAGTGGCCTAGATGAGGGAGAAAGGAAGCTTCGTGTAACACTTAACAGTAATGATCACCGCGATTACCATATCAATGGGCATGTGGTTTCCTCTGAACTTACTATTATGCAAAGCAAGAGTCATCTATTCAGGAACATGGAAGAGAAAGAGTTGTTGAAGGATCCGGGATTGATCGTGCGAGTGATTCNTGATNCGATGCATGGNTGGAATATCTTTATAGATGCAGCCGAATTTGATTTTTCAAANGGGTGGGCTGAGTTGTCTATCAATGGTCAGTTTAGGGGCCGTGTTTATGGGGGATATCATTACTTGGCAGATTTTTTGCCCGAACGCGATTCACTGACTGTTAATATAAGAGATGAAGAAGGCCGTGTTTGCTTATTTGATGGTATGCCAGTTGAGGAGATTCTGGGAAAGGCGCATCAATTGAGGTGGTTTGCATCAGGTTTAAATACGCATCCCANAAATCGTCGTAATGGATTGCCTGAACCAGAAATGGAACTGGCTTATGACAAAGAAACAATTTATGTTAATAGTAATGGGATACCCACTTTTCAGTTCGTGCAGCAAACTCCTAATCCAATCGAACCTCAAATAAATCAGTGGAAGATTCCTAGGTTTCCAGTCGTTGCGAAAGAATTGCAACAAATACCTCTTTTAGGAACGGTTGCTGTTCTGACGGTAGGGTTGCCGATCTANGGNCCGAATGAGGCACAGCATCCTCATCCATTTGGTGACCCTTATATAAACGAAGTTTTGGATTTTTGTCATGGGCACACAGCTGGGCGTGGGGACTATCACTTTCATTATGCGCCAACTTGCCTACTTAATACGCCCGATGGCAACGAGGAACACTACAATATCGTTGGTTTCTCACTGGATGGTTATCCAATTGTTGCCCACTATCTTTCTGTGCTAGATAACGATGGGAAACCAATCCTTAATGCTAACGGAGAGTTTCAATTTAACTGGCAGGAAGTCTCTGGGTACGAACCTAGTGAGAATTATCGGCGTGACGTCCTTGAAGGCCAGGTTACNTCAACCTATGTTTGGGAAAATTACAACTACCAGCCGGGACGTGAAGGGAGAACTCTTGACGAATGTAATGGTCGCCAACTGAAGGAGCGAGCCATGGCAGATGGAACAATTTTTGATGAGCGAGATTTTTTTAAATCTAATTACGCTTATTTTTTGACGGGGGAATTTCCCTATGTTTTGGCAAAATACAAGGGGGAAGTGAAAGATGCTCGTGGTCGTCGAACTTACAACAGAGATGGCAGTGAACGCCGCCGTGACTCCTCTCGACGTCGAGGAAGAGATTAACTAATGAAAAGTAAGATTATCATCTTAGCCTTAGTCTTGACGCTGTGCGTTGTTGTTGAAGCCCAGGATCGCAATTCTCTCCGAGGGCAGCAACGTGGCGTTGGTGCTGGACAAGCATTTTTGGAATTGTTCAAAAACGATATAAATAAAGACGGTAAAATTTCACGTGACGAGTTGCCTGAAGATCGAAAGCAATTAATTTCAGATTATGATTCCAACGGTGATGGTGCAATTTCAAAAAGTGAAGCTCGTTTGGTGGCTCCCGCGAATCAAATAGACCGATCTCGATCGAGAGTGAGAGGGCGAGGGGATGCACGTCGAGAATCATCACGAAGCGCATCACGTCGACCTCCTGGCAGACTTCGTGAATCCTCCCGCCGCCCCGGTTCATCCTCTAGTCGTTCAGGTGGATTGTTTTTTCAGGTTTTTGATGTGGATAAAGACGGGGAGATTTCATTGGATGAAATTAAAGATGCGAGTAAAGCTTTGATGAAGCTAGATGTAAACGGTGATAAGCGTCTCAGTCGTCGGGAAGTTGGGGGCGATAGACCAAGTGATTTAGGGCAACGTCGAGCATCCGGTATTGGGCGGGGGCAAGAAAATAGTAATTCTGAGTCCGGGAGAGATCGGTTCGTTTCCCGCATNTTTGAAAATGACAAAAATAATGATGGGAAAGTTACAATTGAGGAAATACCGGATCGTATGAGCGAATTATTCGAAACTGGGGATTTAGATGACGATGGAGCTCTTTCTCGTCGAGAAATTGATGCNATTTACTATCGAATGAGCCAACGTGATCCGCGACGTAGAGAGCGTGATGACCGTTCGTTCAGCGGACGACGTCCGCGAAATTAATNTCATTATCTGACCAAATTTAATTCTTTATCGCCAAGGCTGTGGGGCGACTTCATAATCCGCGTCTTGGTAAGATTTATTTGAGATGAAAATAATACAATTTAATTTGAAGAATTTATTAGTTGTGATGGCTTGCGTTGTGCTCGTCCCTTTGGTCAAGGCCGATTGGAAAATTGTAGAGAAGTCGAATCCACTTGGCCCTGGCAGTGCAGTTGATGTGTTACAGAACGGTAAGCCTGTTGCGCGCTTGGTTCATGGAGAGGGGCAGATTAAGCCCTTTCTCCATGTTTTCGGCACAGATGGGGAGCTGGTCACCAATCCTGGTGTTGACAAGGAGGGAAAGGGAGCAGGGTTGTTTAATCATCATCGAGGTATCTTCATCGGTTGGAATAAGGTCTCATCGGAATTAGGAACTTATGATATGTGGCATAGGGGCGGTCCCGGTCAGGGCCGTTACGACATCGTGAAATTTGAAAATAAGNNAGGTAAAAAATTTGGTTCCATCGTTGCCAATATCAAATGGCGTGCNACAAAAAAGGACGCCGCCGGCAGCGATGTGATAATCACCGAGCGGCGCGTATTCAAGGTGTCCCGCCCTAGGGGGGCGTTCACACAGGTCGATGCCAGTTTTGAGTTAAATGCGGAGAGAGATGTGAGCCTTGGTGGCGATTTNCAGCATGCTGGCGTTCATTTTCGTGCCCATGNTGAGGTTGCNAAACGTAACAAGGAAACNAGCTATTTGTGGGAGCCTAGCGAAGCCAAGGGCGCTGGTAGGGTCATCCATGACAACCACCAGTGGGCGAGGTTACTTTTCCCAATTGGTAAACGGTGGTACACTGCTCAGGAAATGAACTCGCCGAAAAACGGGGTGAGAGAGCTGTCCTGGCGTGACTACGGTCGTTTCGGTTATTTTATGCCGAAGTCACTCAAGAAAGGAGATCCATTCAATTTGAAATTTCGCTTTGCCATTGAAGAGGTGGACGTTCCGGCTAATGTGCCGAAGCAGTCTATAGCNCAAATCGGACAGTCTCAGAGAAAGTGCTCTCGCCGCTACGAGGCATTTTTGAAATCTCTCGATTGATTGGCAACGTGTCATAGTGCTTGGTTTGATTATTCAATGTCGATTTCCGCCAAGCTAAACCCGTCCCTTCGCAACCTGCCAGTATATCAGCCGGGACGGCCAATTGAGGAAGTGGCACGTGAGCTTGGCCTTGTGCCAGATGAGATCATCAAGGTTGCTTCAAACGAAAATCCACTTGGACCAAGTCCGAAGGCGGTTGAAGCCATGCAATCTTCTGTGGCGCAAAGCCACCTTTATCCGGATGGTAATGCATTTTATCTTAAGAACCAATTAGCATCCAAATTGTCTGTCGAGCCTTCCAATCTTATTCTGGGTAATGGCTCAAATGAGATAATAGAGTTTGTGTCACATGCGTTGCTTGCTCCGGGAGATGAGATCGTTGTGTCACAGTATTGTTTTGCGATTTATCCGCTTATTGCGATGATGATGGGTGCCAGTGTTAATGTGGTTTCGGCTGTTGAGTACGGGCATGACCTGTCGTCCATGCTTGAGGCGTTGAACTCTGAGACAAGGATCATATGGGTGGCCAATCCGAATAACCCAACCGGAACNCTAGCCAAGTCAGAAGACGTGCTAGCGCTGGTGGATAAAGTCCCGGACGATGTNTTGCTNGTGATGGACGAGGCCTATTATGAATTTCTTGAAGATCCGGTTGACCTATTGCCATTGGTGCGTTCCGGCGAAAAGTCGAATCTGTTGTTGATGCGCACTTTTTCAAAAATCTACGGTTTGGCGGGACTGCGCATTGGATACGGAATCGGTCATCCTGATTTCGTCTCGGCGCTCGAGAAGATTCGTCAACCATTTAACACAAATTCAATTGCTCAAACCGGCGCAATAGCAGCGCTTGAGGATAACGAACATTTGTTGAGAACGCGCAAGGTCAATGCTGCTGGGCTTCATTTTTTTGAATCATTTTGCAACGAAAATGGGTATGAATTCGTTCCTTCCGCAGCCAACTTCGTGCTGATCAGGGTGGGTGATGGTCAGGCGACTTTTGAGGCACTGCAAAGACAGGGCGTCATCACACGACCTATGGGCGGTTATGGTTTGCCTGAATGGATTCGCTTTTCCATCGGTATAGCTGACGAAAACCAACGTGCCGTGGAGGCGCTCAAGGCAATCTTAGCTTNAACTCTAGAAGCACAACCGACTGTTCCTATCTTCGCAAATGGTCCGAGCATTTCGGCTTATCCATTTCGCCCTCAAGTGCAATTGGAAGAAGGACAACCAGAGCGTAGTTTAGCTGGTTTGTTTCCATAGGATCGAACTAGATTAGTCTAGCGTAAGAACCTGACGCCTATTTTACAGGATTACAGGAACTAAAAGGAATTTTCTTCCCGCTTGCCAAGTGGCATTTTTTTCCCTAGTGCTGACCGGCAGATGAGTAAACCACTCGAGGGAAAAACCGGAGTTGTCTTTGGGGTAGCCAACAAGAACTCGATCGCCTGGGGAATCGCTCAGGCATGGCACGAGGCTGGAGCCAGACTAGCGTTCACGTACCAGGGAGAAAGGTTGAAGGGGAAGGTTGAAAAACTGATAGCTGATTTTGATGAGGATACGCTCATTACGGAATGTGATGTGAGCAGTGACGAAGATATTGAACGCGTGTTTAATGAGTTGGGGGCGCACTTCAACGGCAAGCTAGATATGGTCCTGCATTCAGTGGCGTTTGCTCCCCGTGAGGCACTCGAAGGNCGCTTTGTGGACACGACGCGTGAGGCGTTTTCCGCTGCTCAAGACATCAGTGCCTATTCCTTGGTGGCTTTGGCCAAGCGAGCCGCACCGTTGATGGCTGATGGTGGAAGCATCATCGGTATGAGNTATTATGGAGCTGAAAAAGTCATCAANCATTACAACGTCATGGGTGTGGCCAAGGCTGCACTCGAAGCGAGCACTCGTTATCTTGCGGCAGACCTTGGTGAACAAAAAATCCGAGTCAACTGTATCAGTGCCGGGCCTGTAAACACTCTAGCTGCACGAGGTATCGCAGGTTTTTCAGAGATGCTTAAACACTACGATGAGCATGCACCGTTGCGTCGCAATGTCACGCACGAGGAACTTGGTCAGACCGGGGTCTTTTTAGCGAGTGACGGTGGGGCAGCTATAACGGGGCAAGTTATCTATGTCGACTGTGGCTACCAGATCATGGGTGGTATGTGACCGGCCGGTAAGTTAATTCCACTTTTTCAATTCTTCGGTAAACCCTTCTCGGAAGGTGGGGTATTTGTATTTGAACCTAAACGCCTCCTTGAAGCGCCTATTTGATACGCGCTTGTTTGTGAGGCTTCGCATACGGGTGGAAGGGTCCGGTTCCACGACCGATGGTGGCATCGGTCTCCCCGTGGCTTCGCTAAGCCATTTGTAAAATNCAAACTGTGTCACCGGTTCGTTGTCGGTGATGTTGTAAAGGCCGGAATCGNCGGCGAGTTCGAGTGCTGCAGCGATCGAGTCGACCAAGTCATCACAGTGTACCATGTTTAAATAACGTCTCCCTTCGCCCTCAATGGTGGCATTTCCGCACATGAATCGTCGAAATAGATGGCCTCTACCCGGGCCGTAGATGCCAGATGACCGCAAGATGGTGATCGGTGGTTTGGCGGCGGACATTGTTTGTTCAGCTTTCCAAAGAATTTTGCTCGGGCCTTTTTCCGGAATGTCGGTGTTGCTTTCGAACACCCATTCAGCATTTGTTTGCTGATAGACGCTGGTACTACTAACGTATACAACGGACTGGGTTTTTGCCGTTTTTAGCCATCGTGCGATATTTTCTGAGCCAAGCCCGTAAACTTTTTTATAAGCTTTTTCGCCACCCTGCGATGAAGCGGCGGTAATAACGACCCAGTCGAATTGGGTATCTAGTGTGGCCAAAGAGCCTTCTTTTGATATATCAAGATTGATCGGGCGAATACCGAGCTTGGCAAGGATGGTGTTGTGTTCCAGGCTACGGCAAATGCCTGTTACATTGTGGCCCAATTTGGTCAACTTTTGGCCAAGCGCTTTGCCGATGTAGCCGCAGCCGATGATCAATGCCCGCACGCGGCCATTGTATCGCTTGGCTAAGCGGAGATGCGATTTAATTTTGGACTTTGCCGGTCGCGGTTCGCGCCGTATTTTTTTGTTTGAACATGGATGGCGTTAAAAAATTGAAGGCGAGACAGGTATATGTTGTGGCCAACGGCGATTTGCGGCTATCGGCGAACCAAGTTTGCTGGGCGGAGCAGTCAAAAATGGAGACAGCTTTGGCCAGGGCGCTCAAGGTCGAGGGGTGGACGGCGGTTCGCGCCCATGCCTATGATCGTAAAAAGAAGCACGGCTTCATTGATTCGCAGAAACGTGGTCTGGAGGTGTTNCGTATGATTGACGCTGAAGCACCGTTGATCGTCGCTGAGTGCGTCTGGCAATACAGCCAGCACATCTTGCCGGGACTTTCAACCCACCGTGGTCCGATTCTAACAGTGGCCAATTGGAGCGGTACATGGCCTGGTTTGGTAGGCATGTTGAATCTGAACGGTTCGCTTACCAAGATGGGCATAGAATATAGCACGCTTTGGAGTGCGAAATTCACCGACAAATATTTTCGAGACGGACTGAGGCAATGGCTGGACGGGGGCAAAGTGACGCATGATCAAAGCCATGTTCGAAGTCTCGATTTACTTAAGTTGCCATTCNCTGAGGTGCGACTTGGTCAGGAGGCGGCACGGCGACTTCGCAATGAAAAGGCGATCATGGGCGTGTTTGACGAGGGATGCATGGGCATGCACAACGCTATCATTCCGGACGAACTACTCAATCCGACCGGCCTGTTCAAGGAGCGCCTGAGTCAGTCCGCTCTCTTCGCCGCGATGGGAGAAGTTAGTGATACCGATGCAGCTGAGGTGTACACTTGGTTGAATAGGAAAGGCGTGACATTTCGTTTCGGGCCGAATGAGGCGACGGATCTCACCGAGGCACAGGTGTTGCAGCAGTGCAAAATGTACATCGCTGCTATGAGGATCGCCGACGAGTTTGGCTGTGCGACGATCGGTATACAGTACCAGCAGGGGTTGAAGGATCTGTCGCCGGCGAGTGACCTGGCTGAGGGGATGTTGAACAATGTTGACCGTCCGACTGTGCGCGATGCTAGGGGGCGCGAGTTGTTTCCCGGGCAGGCATTGCCTCACTTTAACGAGGTGGACGAATGTGCTGGGCTGGACGCATTAGTGACGAATCAGCTTTGGACAGAACTGGGCTGGCCATCAGAGAACACGTTACATGACCTNCGATGGGGCGCGCCGTGCAGGTTCAATGGCCGAAGCGAATATGTTTGGGTGTTCCTGATTTCAGGCGCCGCGCCACCGGCGCACTTCATTGGCGGTTGGAAAGGAGCGTCGAGTGAGCGTCAGCCTCCTATGTATTTCCGTTTGGGTGGTGGAACATTGAAGGGGATTTCAAAACCGGGCTGGATTGTTTGGAGTCGTATATTTGTGATGGATGGTGAGTTGCAGTGTGATCTTGGCATAGCTGAGGTNGTGAAATTATCACAGAAAGAGACCCAACTTCGTTGGAAGGAAACCACACCACAATGGCCAATCATGCACGCGGTTTTAAAGGGGGTCACCCGTGATCAAATGATGGCTCGNCATAAGTCTAATCATATTCAGGTTGTTTATGCACCTAACGAAAAATGCGCGCACAAAGGCGTTCGTATCAAGGCAGCGATGCTTGCTGAGATGGGGTTGCGCGTGCAGCTTTGTGGTGATGTTGCATTGCGGTGACGGATGAGTAACGAACCGACCAAATCGACACCGACCGGATTCGCCGCTTGGCGTTGGCCAACTGCATTCGTATTGGTTGCAGCCTTGTCCTTGGTAGCGTTCATTATCCTAATCCGAACACCGGAACGCCTGATAGAAACGGCAGGCCGTGGTGCAGCTGGGGTGGCCGGCGCTCTCAAAGATGCATCGGCGAATTTTCTTCAGGGAAACATCACCGAAACGTTTGTTGCCAGTCTGCCTAAACTTGAATCGAACCGAGGGGGGCTGCTGGAGCTCGCCAAGGTCACCGCTACCGAAACATTTCGTAGTGCGGATGAACTAACCTACGATTTCAAGTGGTTTGAGATCGACGCCGGCACGACCACTACTGAGATTCGCTTGCCGGTAACGTATCGATATCATCTTCGAATGCGTGATGAGTGGCAGCTGTTTGTGACTAATGCGGTGTGTGTTGTACATGCGCCGGCAATCCAGCCTAGCCAGCCGCCGGCGATTCATACGGATCGAATGGAGAAATCATCCGACGAAGGATGGGCCCGCTTCAATGCCGAGGAGCAGATGGCCAAGCTAGAAAAGACTATCACGCCGACGATTCGAGATTATGCCGGAGACGAGCGACATCTTGGCGTCGTACGAGAGAATTGCCGTAAAACCGTGTCTGAATTCATTGAGGATTGGCTGCTTCGCGAGGGGCAGTGGGGAGAGGGCCGACTACGGTTCGTAAAGGTGTACTTTCCTGGTGAGGTAGACCCTACACGCGCAATTGTGGAGGATGGCACGGAACGTAGCGGCAGCAATTGAACACGTAACCGTTTGCCAACGTCAGTCGTACTGCCTACGGTTTGCCGCGCCGAAACTTCGGGAGAGAATCAAAAGTATGTCCACCTTGTTACCGCCAGAACACGCCAAAGCGATTGCTGCTTTTGACCAAGTCCAGCGCACCCGCCTGGTATTCGGTAACGGCAGCGCGGCAAATGCTGGCGAACTAATCGCAGAACTGGGTCTGAAACGAATCCTGCTGGTCACGGATCCTGGTCTTATCAGGGCTGGACACGTTGCCAAGTTGTGCGCTGTGCTTGAGACTGCCGGGCTTGAGGTGGTCTTGTTTGACTCAGTTATCGAGAATCCAACTACTGAATGTGTTGAAAGGTGCAGGCGTATTGCTGAAGAATCCAAGGTTGATTCCTTTCTTGGCCTAGGCGGAGGCAGCTCAATGGACACGGCAAAAGGCGCTAATTTTCTGCTAACCAATGGTGGGCGTATGCAGGATTACTGGGGCGTTGGCAAGGCGCAGAAGGAAATGTTGCCTTTAATCGTTATTCCAACAACGGCTGGCACCGGGAGCGAGTGCCAGTCGTTTGCGCTGATATCCGATGCCGAGACGCATCAGAAAATGGCCTGTGGAGATCCGAAGGCCGCGGCCAGAATCGCCATTCTTGACCCAGAGTTGACTCTTTCACAGCCGCGTAATGTCACTGCCTGTACCGGTATAGATGCCATCGCACATGCGGTCGAGACCGCGGTGACCAACAAGAAGAACGAACTTTCTTGGATGTTCTCTAAGGAGGCGTTTGGTCTGCTTATGCCACATTTTCCAACGGTGCTCAATCACCCGGATGATCTCAACGCCCGTGGCAGCATGCTGCTCGGTGCAGCGATGGCCGGCTGTGCGATTGAGGCCAGTATGCTTGGTGCAGCGCACTCAACCGCTAATCCTTTGACGGCACATTACGACATAGTCCACGGCCAGGCAGTTGGAATGATGATGCCGCATGTCGTCCGCTTTAACGCAGAGGATTGTGAAGCGCGAGAGGCTTATGCTGAGTTGGCGGTCATTGGCAAACTTATCCAGTCACGAACTGGCGATGAGCCGACCGAGCATTTGGCGAAGCGGCTAATCCAGTTGCTTGAGATGGCAGATATGCCGGTGATGTTGAAGGCCAGCGGCGTGGAGGAATCGATGTTGCCAACTCTGGCTGTGGAGGCGGCTGAACAGTGGACGGCCAATTTCAATCCACGGGTGGCTGGTCAAGCCGAGATGGAGACTATTTATCGGGCTGCCTTCTAGATTGGCTTTTCCTTCTTTCGTGTAGCTGCTTCAATTGCCGTGTGACTAGAGATGAAGTTCTTCAACTTTTCAGGGATTCAGGTGCATTGCTCGAGGGGCATTTCATTTTGCGCAGCGGCTTGCGCAGTCGGCAGTTTTTCCAGTGCGCTCTCGCGCTTCAAGACATGCCTAGCGTCGAGCGATTGGGTGCGGCCTTGGCCGAAAAGTTGCGTGGCCATCGACCGGTAACAGTTCTAGCTCCGGCGATGGGTGGACTGGTTATCGGTCAGGAGGTAGCTCGGCAACTTGGAGTGCGATTTATCTTTGTTGAAAAGGAGGATGGTAATCTTGTGTTGCGTCGTGGCTTCACAATTCAGCCGGATGAAAAACTCATCATCGTTGAGGATGTGGTGACCAAGGGAGGCCGTGTGGCTGAGACGATTGCAATTGCTCGGGAACATCAAGCCGAAGTTTGTGCGGTTGGCATTGTTGTGGATCGCTCGAACGGCAGGGTTGACGTCGGGGCCCCAATGGAGTGCCTTTTGCCGATGGAAGTAGAAACATTCGATCCCCAAAATCTTCCAGAAGATCTTCAATCCATCCCCGCGATCAAGCCTGGGAGTTGATCGTTTTGATTTTTGGACTTAAGAGTTTCGACTTAGTAATTGTTTCTAGGAAAAAAATTAATTTTTAATTTGAGTAAAGAATCACAAGCACAATTGAACCAGGCCAAGCTAGAGGCATTAGCTGGGGAAGTACTCGGCGACATTGTCGGTGCTGTAGGTTTTTTGCTCTCCTACATCGGAGATCAAACCGGTGTTTGCCGGGCCATGGTGCTTGAGGCACGAATCTAATTAGTTAAATCAATACAGATCAGGTTTCCTCCCTTTTTCTTGATTCCGTCCCGGACGAAAAGCTTGCCGTCGACGTAGGCTGGCATACACCAATTGATTCCACAAACCTGAGTCCGGCCAAGCTCTTTGAAAGCCTTTGGCGTGGCAGCGAATAGGCACAATTCTCCACCGCTGCTTAGTGAGAGAATGTTTTCTCCCATNACGATGAATGCAGCCATAGCTCGTTTGGGGTCGGGGAAAGACAGGTTGTCATCACTCCATAAGGTTTTCCCGGTGGCGATGTTGACGCAAACCATCTTGGCAGGATCGCCTAGCCCGTAGTAATGGTCTTCAACCCGAACGCCATGCGAAATATTTGGTTGGGCTTCAATATTTTTCCATTTGACTGATGCGCCAAGCTTTTTTCCAGATTTGGTCACGCGGATGCCTTGCAGTCCTACTTGGTGCGAGCCGGCTACTACCATATCCTTATGAGCGATCGGGGCGGCAACATGTCTGCCGTAATCGGTTTTCATTGGTATTTTCCAGAGCTCAGACCCGTTTCGGATATCCACCCCGACAATGCCCTCGACAAAAAAACAAACGAACTGCTGCTTTCCTGCCAATACGGCAGGAATGGGAGGGGCATAACCTGGTTCATAATCAAGCGCGTTCCAGATTACCTTGCCGTTTGTACGGTTGAAACAAACGATGCCGTGCCCTTTGCCGCCAACTGTTGCATATACCATTCCACCAACCACGAGCGGAGTGTTAGTAAAACCGTGTCGGCGGGCTCCTTGGGCACGCCCTTTTTCGCCAACAAATGTCATTCCAAAATCAGCATAGTTGATTTCCCATTGGATTTTGCCGGACTCAGCATCCAGGCAATGCAGGGTTCCTCGGCTGCACTGGGCGAATACTTGACCATCATCGATAACCGGAGTACAGCGTGGGCCACGTGGGCCTTGGCCATCCTCGAACACACGGGATAATTCCGTGGCCCATTGCTCGGAGCCGTCCGTGATCGAAAGGGCGATCATGGTTTCATTTCCATTTCGGTTTTCGAATAGGAAAGCGGAACTATTAGCCACGACCGGGGAGGCCAGTCCTTCCCCGGATTTGACTTTCCAGAGCACCTTTGGTTGGTTGGGAAGGCCGCTCAAAGCTAGGCCATTTGCTGGTAGGACGCCGTCGCGGGTTGGGCCACGCCATTGTGGCCAGTCTGCTGTTTGCGCCGGAGCCGCTAGGCCAAGCGTAGTGGTCAACAGGAGTACGATTCGGAATTGCATCGGGGCAATTCAGTCTTTAAGCGCCGGGGCGTCAAGAGATATCGTGTGCCCGGCCGCCCGGCCAAGAGAAATGAATAGGGACAAACTTCAAAGCAATTTGCTTCTTCTGCTCACCAGCACGATNTGGGGATTTGGTTTTGTGGCACAGGAGATGGGTTCGGATCATCTAGGACCGAANGCTTTCAATGCCGTTCGCTACTCAATTGGCGCCATATGCTTACTGATAATTTTGATGGCTTGGCACCGAGGCCATGCGTTGGAAGGATTTCGCTCTCGCGACTGGGTNAAGGCGAGCCTGAGTGCNGGGCTGTTTCTGTTTCTTGGATCACTTCTTCAACAGGCGGGCATCAGTGACGATGCGACAGGCGCCGGCAAGGCCGGGTTCATTACCGGCCTGTATGTGGTTATTGTTCCGGTATTGGGACTTTTNATCGGGCACCGGACGAATTTCCAGACTTGGGCTGGCGTGGTGCTTGCGACGGTGGGACTGTGGTTGCTNAGTTTCAAGCAGGCCGATGCGAAGTGGGCGATCGGCCGGGGTGACCTTCTAGTGTTCTTCGGCGCGTTCTGCTGGGCTGGGCATGTATTGGTCATCGACCGGTTTACCAACCGCGTTTCATCTTTGCATCTGGCGCTGGGGCAGGTGTCGGTGTGTGCGATGGCGAGTTGGATCTTGGCGTTTTTTGCCGAGCCAATGTTAGTAAACGAGTTTCGTTCTGCGTTTCTGCCAGCGCTCTATNTAGGTGTGATGTCGATCGCTATCGCTTTCACTCTGCAGATCATCGGGCAACGCAAGGCTCATCCGGCTCATGCCTCGATCATTTTTGCGATGGAGGCTGTAGTAGGCGTGTTTGCTGGTTGGCTGATTTTGAGTGAAAAACTTAGTGAGAGAGAATTGACTGGCTGCATGCTGATGTTTTGCGGGATGCTGCTATCACAGCTTCCGGTTCGCTTTATCCGTCTTGGTCTTACGCGTAGGGTAAATGATTAATAGTCAGTCTTAGTTCAAGAATCTCGGGCTAANAACTCATCTTTCACCAGTGCTCTTGCCTTTTCGAGAGGCTCAGTGCTGACGGCGATGGTCCCCAGTCGCCGTGGTGCTCCACAAATCGCATGCTGTGCACTTGCAGGTTGGCATCGCGGAAGCGCTGAGCCAAGTGGGCGATGGCACCAGGTTCATCTTTCACGCCAACGATCAGCGATTTTTCNGTAACGGCGTTCCAACCGGCGTTGCGCAGGACACGTAAGGCGCGGTCGCATTGGTCTACCTTGAGCGTTATTACACCTGTATCATCTATTTTTTGGCATCGAGCGACTCAATGTTGATATTGTNGCTACCAAGTGCTGAGGCAATGTCAGCAGTGAGTNCGTTATAATCCTTGGCAANGATAGTGATTTGATTCATGACAAAGTNATGNCTGTATGAGTAAGAATATGANCGAAAAGATGAAATTTGTCTAGTTTTTGCCCGATATATTCCTTTGCTCCGCTTTGCTCATGCTTATACGCTCCGTGCGAGATGGGATTGCATCGCAATCTGTTTTGGNTCTTGCCATTTGGCTTGCTTGTAAACGTTATTCCCGGCTTTGCAGGGGAATTGGAGTGGCAAGAGTCGGAAGGGTATAAATTGGCTAGGCTTACGTTGCCGGCGCTGGGTCGAACCGGTTTNACGCAGATGTCGATCGATGCGCTTGGGCTGCAATTTACCAATCGTGTTTCACGGGCAGCANTGGCCAAGCGCTCCAACCTGATCAACGGTTCCGGTGTGGCGTTGGGGGATGCTAACGGCGACGGTTTGTGCGATATATATTTATGCCGACTTGAGGGTGGCAATGAACTGTACATTAACCGAGGTGACTGGAGTTTTCAACTTGCACCCAATGCCAATGGTGCATCGGCGGTCGGCTACTTGACTCGTGGTGCGTCGTTTGCAGATGTGAACGGTGACGGCTCGCTCGATCTCCTGCTTACTACATTTCGTAAGGGCACACTCTGCCTGATGAACGAAGGGGGTGGTCAATTCAAAGATGTTACAACTGTATCTGGTCTGGTNAGCCGATCTTCTGCCACCTCACTGGCCNTGGGTGACGTGGATAGTGACGGTGACCTTGACTTGTATGTGGCCAACTTTGGCGAATTGGCGCTGCTTCGTGACGGAGGTTCTTACAACTTGCGCCAGGTAGGAACTCGATGGGTGGTGAGCGGTCTGCATGCCGAGCGTTTGAAGATTGTTGACGGCAACCTGATCGAGTTTGGAGAGACTGATGCATTTTACCTTAACGATGGAAAAGGGNTTTTTAAACGCGTGCCATGGAGCGATGGGAGGTTTATGCAACCCAACGGCCGTCCGATTGCCGAGCCATTGGACTTTGGATTGTGCGTACAGATCCGGGATATCAACGGCGATGGTTTTGCGGATATATATGTCTGTAACGATTTTCAGACACCAGACCGGTTTTGGCTTAACGATGGTACCGGTAGATTTCGCGAGGCTGGTCCGGTGGCGGTGCGTTCGGTCGCCTATGCTTCGATGGGAGCGGACTTTGCCGACATCGACCGCGATGGTCACACCGACTTTTTCGTAACTGAGATGCTTAGTCGTGATGCTGCNACACGNCTGACGAAGATTAGNCCAAATAATCCGCGCACCCCATTACCGGGCGACTTAGCNACACGCNTGCAGGTAGCTCGCAACACGNTGTTTTGGAACCGAGGGGATGGAACCTTTGCTGAGGTAGGTCGTTATGCTGGGNTCGAGGCGACAGAATGGTCGTGGCAGCCGGTGTTTCTCGACGTTGATCTGGACGGATACGAGGATCTTCTTGTAACCAACGGTCATTTGCATGATGTCAACGACCGCGATGCTCAGATACGGTTCGCACGTATACCCAAGGGTAAGCGAGAACAGATCGGTCCGCTTATGTTCCCTCCTAACACNACAGCCAATCTTGCCTATCGCAACCGAGGCAACTTTATTTTTGAAGAGACGGGCCAGACTTGGGGTTTCAACTCTTCTCAGATGTCCCACGGTATTGCCACTGGTGATCTCGATAATGACGGTGATCTCGATCTTGTCATCAACTGTCTCAATCAGCCGCCGCTAGTCTATCGTAATGATACTATCGCGCCGCGTGTGGCGGTTCAACTTCGTGGTTGGGCACCAAACACGCACGGTATTGGTGCAAGAGTGACGGTGGCTGTCGGCTCATTGCGGCAGACACAAGAGATCGTCGCTGGTGGTCGTTACCTCTCCGGTGACCAGTCAAGGCGGGTTTTCGCAATGGGTACTGGTGTGTTAAAGCGTTCGATTGAGGTGATATGGCTAAGCGGTCACCGCTCATTCATAAACGAACCGAAGCCAAACTATCTTTATGAGATCGTCGAGCCCAGCGGTGAGCCGCCGAAATCGGTTTTAGCCGGGCGTGAACCGGAACCGTTCTTTGAAGATGCCAGCCGGCTTCTCAACCATATGCATGTTGAAAACGCGTACGATGATACTGCGCTTCAGCCACTATTGTTCCGCCGCCTCGATCGCTCCGGCCCAGGCGTGGCATGGCTCGATTTTGACCACGATGGTGACGATGATATTTTAATAGGNGCCGGNGCCGGNTCGGCGGTCGGAGTATATCAGAATCTNGGTGACGGTCGATTCAGCATTTTGTCGAGCGCTGCAGGGCTCAAGATGCCGGGTGATGTTGTCAGNGCCTGCGGCTGGGTGGATGGAAGCGGACGGCGTACNTGGTTGGCGGCTGAGACCAATTATGAGTCGCCACGTTCGCGGGCTCGACTCCGAACATTTAAGAAGGGTGGCGGATTAGTAAGTGGCGGATTGTCGCTTGAGGGGAACATGCCAGGGCCGATTGCTGTTGCAGACATCGATGCAGATGGGGATTTGGATGTATTCATTGGTGGTCGTGCAGTTACCGGGCATTATCCGCAGGGGAGTACCTCGGTGCTACTTCGCAACACTACGCGCAGCCTTGAACCGGCCGGTGGGACGCTGAGTCAGGCGCTCGGCATTGTGAACGGTGCTGTGTTTAGCGATCTTGATGGTGATCATTTTCCCGAGTTGATCGTGTCAACTGAGTGGGGTCCGGTGCGAGTGTTCAAAAATTCACGTGGTTCATTTAGCGAGATGACTGAGCCTCTTGGCCTGTCCGGGTTGACTGGTTTGTGGCAGGGAGTTGCTACTGGTGATTTTGACGCCGACGGCCGCACTGACATCGTTGCCACCAACTGGGGTCTTAATTCAGCGCTGCGTCCCAACGTTATTAATCCACCTCGTCTTCATTATAATTTTTCCGACTCAGCAGTGCCGACAGCATTGCTTCTTGGCGCGTGGGATGTGCGACTAAAGAAATATCTGCCGTCCAGAGATCTGCCATCACTATTCAGTGGTTATCCAGATCTAAGAGGCGCATTTCAAACACATCGTGCCTACGCTGAAGCTGGAGTGCCTAAATTGCTGGATTATCATAAATCACCGGCTAACTCGCTGACCGCGACAGTGCTGCATTCTATGTTGTTCCTAAATCGTCCGGATGGATTCGAGGCAAAGCCATTGCCGCCGGAGGCGCAGTTGTCACCAGCGTTTGGTGTGTCGGTGGGCGATTTCGATGGTGATGGAATTGACGATCTGTTCCTAGCGCAGAACTTCGCAGCGTTCCCGACCAATGCTGATCGGCTCGATGCTGGACGCAGTCTTTGGCTACGTGGCCTGGGGCAAGCTNATTTCACTCCGGTTAAAGGCTCCGAAGCTGGCCTTAAGGTGTATGGTGATCAGCGTGCTTCTGCACTTGCTGACTATGATGCCGACGGCCGGCTCGATCTTGTGGTGACGCAAAGTGGTGGACGCACGCGGCTGTTCCGCAACAATCGGGCCAAGCCAGGTCTGCGCGTACGACTATCTGGTACCCGTTTGAACCCGGACGCTATAGGTGGATCGGCCAGGCTGCATTTTGGCCAAGTGCCAAATACCACTTACGGCACGTGGCGAGAGTGGCAGCTTGGCAGTGGATATGGTTCACAAGATAGTGTGGTTAAGGTTCTTTCTGTACCCAGTCCTCCGGTTGCTATAGAGGTTCGTTGGCCAAGCGGTAAAACCACTCGCACCTCATTGCCTGTTGGCTTGACCGAAATCACCCTCTCTTCTTCTGGCGAAATCATCGAACAGAAAACCAAGTAGATTGTNACTAAACGGTGACGTCCTTGGTGGCGCATGTTATATTTTTTCAGCTTGAAACAGATAGCGCAATATCAGGATGGTCGGCTTGAATGGCAGGAGGTGCCGCGGCCCGTCCCTCCGCCGGGAGGAGTGTTGGTGCGTACTACCCACTCGGTTATATCCATTGGCACCGAGAAGATGAAGGTCGAGCAGGCCAAAATGAACCTGATACAGAAGGCCAAGGCCCGGCCTGACCAAGTGCGTAAAGTCATCGACACCGCCCGGAATATTGGATGGAAGTCGGCTTATGAAAAAGTGCGCAATCGCCTATCGTCGCCGACTCCGCTGGGCTANAGTGCAGCCGGAATTGTGGAGATGGTGGATGATGGTAACTCCCGCTTTCGCGTCGGTGACCGTGTGGCCTGTGGTGGTGCCGAGTGCGCATTTCACGCCGAGTACATTGCCGTGCCGGATATGCTCACGGCACACGTGCCGGAGGGTGTGCCGATGGGGCAGGCGGCTTACACGACTTTGCTTTCCATCGCGATGCAGGCTGTACGTCAGACTGAGCCGCGCCTTGGAGACCGCGTGATGGTGATGGGGCAGGGTTTGGTAGGACTTCTTGTAACNGCCCTTCTTAAGGCCANCGGCGCACGTGTCATGGCGGTGGATCTCGATGAAGCGCGCNGAGTNTATGCATCCATGATGGGTGCGGAGAGAACGGTGATTTCCTCGTCGCAGGAATTGCAAGACGAGGTCCGAGAATGGACAGAAGGTNATGGCGTCGATGCTGCAGTGNTCTGTGTTGGAACTGACAGTAATGTACCAATTGAGCAATGCGCCGACGCGCTTCGGGACCGNGGCCGTATGGTTGATGTTGGCATCACGAAGATCGAACTGCCATGGCGTGTCTTTGCGAACAAGGAACTCGATGTGCGTTTTTCTCGCTCTTATGGGCCAGGCCGCTACGACCCGTCTTACGAGTGGGGTGGGGCTGATTACCCGATCGGTTACGTGCGTTGGACCGAACAGCGCAATTTTCAAGCCTGCCTGCACTTGTTGGCTACTGGCGCCATTGATCTTGATCCAATTACTACTCGGCGCGTGAAGTTTGAAGAAGCTCTGCCGGTTTATCAATCGCTTGGGAAAGGCAACACTAGTGATATTGGCATTGTGATGGAATATGGAGATTCGNATGATTTACCATTTCNNTCTAAAGCCAAGCCAAATCTAANCTCAAGTGACTTTCAATCGGTCACACGNNTAGCCAAGCCGGTAGATCGATTAGATGTGATCGGAGCTGGNAATTTTGCTCGGACGATGTTGCTTCCGAGTCTTCGGGGCAAAATCTCTTTTGGTACTATTGTTAACAACACAGCNCTNAGTGCGAACCATGTTCNAGACAAGTTCGNCTTTGTCGAGGCGTCGACCAATCCCGATGCCGCTCTTGGTCAGATGGACGACGGTGCGGTGCTTATCGGTACTCGCAACAATCTGCATGCTTCGATGGTCATTTCTGCACTCAAGGCAGGGCGGCAGGTNTTCGTNGAGAAGCCGCTTTGCTTGTCNGATAATGAGTTNTNNGAAATTGACACCACGATTGCAGCACATCCGCAAAGCGTGCAGGTCGGATTTAACCGCCGNTTTGCCCCGGCGAGTGTCGAGTTGAAACGTCGGCTAGATCNGGTTCCTGGACCAAAGTCTGCCAGCTTCCGTGTNTTCGCCGGTAAACTCGATGTTGGCCACTGGTATGCTAATCAGGACGAAAGTGGTGGGCGTTTGATTAGTGAAGGTTGCCATTTTCTCGACTATTTTTGTTTTCTGTTNGGTTCGCGGCCGGTGCGTGTCACGGCACAGGCGACTTGGCTGGCCGGGGGTGCATTGCCTTTACCTGACAGCGTCGCTGCACANGTTGAGTTTGCTGATGGGTCTAGCGGGCAGATGATTTATTCCGCCGAGGGTGATTCAACCTGCCCAAAGGAGCAATTCACAGTATACGGAGCCGGTGTTGTTGCTGAGATCATCAATTTTCAGTCGATGACTGTTCATCAGCGCGGATCGAGGCGGCGGTATCGTTACGGNTCGAAAGGTCATGCAGAGCAGATGGCCGCATGGCTGGCCTTTTTGAGTGGCAAAGCTGAACACCCGCTGCCATACGCTGAGGCACGGCAAAGCATGCAGCTGACTTTTGCTGTGCTCAAGTCGATTCGAGAAGCCCGATNAGTGGAGATTTGATCATGCAATTAAAGACGGTTTTTCGGGCGTTTAACTCGGCGGAGGCGCAGCTGGTTCGATCACAGCTTGAGGCAGCGGAATTTGATGTCTTCGTTGCCGATGAGAGCAGTGCGCTGGCGGTCGAGTGCTACGTACTTGGTGCTGGAGGAATTCGTGTGCAAGTNCCGGAGGATTGTCAGGATGAGGCTCGGGAGCTTTTAAAATCGTGCGGTCATCCGGTCGAATGACAGTATTCCGCCGCAAGCAGCTTGACCAACTGGCTCGATGCCTGCCCAAGGGCACGATTCGAACAGACAATCATACTCTTCGAAAGCACGCAGGCGATAAATGGTTTGCCTGTAATCCGCCCGAAGCGGTGGCTCTACCGCGNAGCACTAAAGCTGTCTCGGAAATCCTCCGGTTTGCTAACCGGCATCGTATCCCAGTTACAGCGCGGGGAGCGGGGCACGGCTATGTCGGTGGCTGTGTGCCGGTCCGCGGCGGTATAGCATTGAGCCTTGCACGGATGAAACGCATCCNCGAAATCAGTGGGAGCGATTTTTTAGCCGTTATTCAACCGGGGGTTGTCACGGCCGTGTTGCAGGATGCAGTCGAAGCTAAAGGGCTGTATTATCCGCCCGACCCTGCCAGNCGTGCGGACTGTAGCATTGGCGGNAACATTGCTACCAACGCCGGCGGCCCTCGCTGTTTAAAGTATGGAGTCACGCGCGACTACGTTCTTGGGCTGGAGGTAGTGCTACCGGACGGCTCGGTTGTGACACTTGGCGGACGGTGTCACAAAAACAAGACTGGCTTCGATCTTGCGCGTTTTTTTGTTGGTTCTGAGGGCCTACTTGGGGTGGTTACCGAGGCAACGCTTAAACTTCTGCCGTTGCCGCCATTTCGGGCTTGTGTTGGCATGGGCTTCAGTTCGATGCGCCAAGCTGTCTGGGCGATCCAGACGATTTTTCGTTCCGGTGTTCTTCCATCCGCCGTTGAGGTAGCTGATGCTTTNACTCTTGCGGCGGCTCGAGAGCGTACTGGTAGCAAGCTGTTTGATGGCTGCAAGGCTCACCTAATTGTCGAGTTGGACGGGCAGGAAAAATCGGTACGCGGTGAGATGAAACAGTTGATTAAACTACTTAAGCCTTTTTCTCCATTGAACATGCGAAAAGGTTTTGGTCAGACGGGTGTTGANCGGTTCTGGCAGCTGCGCCGCGAATTCTCCTACTCGCTTCGAGATACGGGGTTGACCAAGTTGAACAATGACATTGCGGTGCCTCGAGGCAAGCTTGAGTCGATATTTCGGTTTGCAGCGCAACTTCAGAAAAAACATGGCATTCGCGTTGCCTGTTTCGGGCATGCCGGTGACGGCAACATTCACGTCAACCTGATGATGGACGAGTCCGATCCGGAACAGGTCCGGCGAAGCGACGCCGCGCTGGACGACTTGTTTACCCAAGTACTTGCTTGGGGCGGGGCGGTCACCGGCGAACACGGAATCGGTGTGGCTCGCCTCCCGTGGTGGGAGCAAGCAACGACATCCGAAGTGCGTAAATTGCATAAGGCTTTCAAGACTGCAGTTGACCCGAAAGGCATCCTCAATCCTGGCAAGTTCGTTTAGCGATGACTTTTGACAGATTCACGCATGAGCGGGTATATTTGAATAAGGGGTGCACGCGGATTGCAGGGGTAGACGAGGTTGGGCGCGGTCCTTTGGCTGGACCGGTAGTAGCGGCNGTAGCGTTGTTTTCGCCAAGGCTCATTCGCCAAGGCTTGGCGGAGCCGCTGGACGAGGTGATTGACTCAAAACGATTGAGTGCGAAAAAACGAGAGCAGTTTTTCAAGTTACTTCAGTCACTGCAGGGATTTGAGTTCGGCATTGCCGAGGTTGGGGCGGAGGAGGTAGATCAAATTAATATTTTGCAGGCAACACACAAGGCTATGNAGAAGGCAGTGTCCGAGCTTGCCCAAGAACCGGAGCATCTGCTGGTGGATGGCCGACCAGTACCAGCCCTTGGCCAGTCGCAAACGGCCCTCATCAAGGGAGACTCGCTGAGCTACTCTATCGCGGCNGCCAGTATTTTGGCAAAAGTGACACGAGACNGAATGATGGAATATGCCGACGCCGAGTTTCCCGGTTACGGCTTCGCAGCTAACAAGGGGTACGGTACGCGCGGGCATATCGATGCATTGTCCAAGCTTGGGCCTTGTCCACTGCATCGGCAAAGTTTCGCGCCGATCAGGTCGGAACCGCAGCTTGGTCTGTTTTCGAAGACCGATGAGTCTGTGGCTGATCTGTCCTGAGAACCATGCCTGAATTACCGGAAGTAGAAGTGCTTCGTTGCTATCTGCAGCCTTTATTAAGCGGCAAGACCATATGCGATTTGCATCTACTNAAGCCTCGTGTGGTTCGCCCGGAATCATCGAAGAAGTTAATTGCGACTATCAACGGCTGTCGAGTGTCGGGGATCGAGCGCCGGGGNAAATTTCTTTGTGTTAATTTGGCCAAGACGCGATCGCAAAAGACTTTCCCTCTAGTTATCCACTTGGGAATGACTGGTCGGCTATTTATAGAACCTAACACTGCCAAGTTACCGATTCATACGGCGGCAGTGTTTCGACTTGATGATGAGTTGCTGGTTTTCAAGGACTCGAGGTCTTTCGGGCGTATCACGCTGGAGACAGATTCAATTGAGCGCTTAGGCCCAGATCCNATTTTGGATGATTATTCAGTGGATGACTTGCGATTAGCACTTGGTCAATCTNCTCAGTCAGTGAAGGTGCGATTGCTGGACCAGCAGATAATTGCCGGTTTGGGTAATATTTATACCTGTGAAGTGCTTCATCGAGCTGGTATTTCACCTTTTATTAAATCGTCAGATCTAAGTCTGGCCAATCTGAAAAAGCTGCATGCGGCGATTATTTCAACCTTGGTCAGTCAGGTTGAATTTGGCATGAAGCTCGATTTGGATTTTAAGGGTGAGTCAAAGAGTGATGGCCTTTTTTATTTTGGAAGCCGTCATGGAACAGCGCGAAAAACAAAGGAACGTTTTCGAGTATACAAGAGAATGGGTGAGCCATGCGGNACCTGTGGCTCAATCATTGAACGTGCAGAGTTGGCCAAGCGCGGGACGTTCTTTTGCCCAAAGTGCCAACACGGATAATTTCAGTTAATTTCGGGTTATCTGTTCGGTATTCTCCATTGACTTGGGTTGTCCAAGGATGATGGAGGCTACCACTGCCTGCCGTGCGATTTGGATATCGGAAGCAATTCGGTGTGCGATGTTGCTGGAGTAGATTGGGGAGTCGTAAATAGGCGAAGTCGCTGGGGCCGTTGTTTTGTTTGTGTCAGCTTGTTCTACATNCTGTAATTTTTTTTGGANTTCAGGAAATTCTTCCTGTGTCGTGCCAAACAGTGAAGGGGGTTCAGGAGCGTTTGTNCCAATTACCGGTGGCAAATTATACGATTCCTGTTCGTAGGTGTCATCGTATTGTTTTTCGAGTTTTTGGTCTGTCTGGTCTAATTGCGCCTCGACCAATTGCTCAAGCCGATTTAGCCAATTGCTGGGTTCTCCGGTTGTTTCCGTCTCGTGGGGCTGTGCAGGCACAGCCCGTGACTTTTGCTCCAGTTTTTCGGCTTCCTTCNGCTTATTGATCCAGCTTGCGATGGCGGCAANTAAGCCGAAGACAAGGTAAAATAGTAGTTCGCCTCCCGCCGCCACAATCGGTTGCTCTGTCAGTGCTGCTGGCAGCAGTTCTGTGAAACCGTTTTCCAAGTTGATTTACGACTTTNGCTGGGTCGGGTCTGATGTTGAGTCGTCTGCGCCGGCAATCTTGCTACGCATGTCAGTGTCTGCAGCTAGGTTCTTCATCCGGTAATAGTCCATTATTCCGAGGTTACCGCTGCGGAATGCTTCGGCCATAGCCAAAGGCACTTGGGCCTCTGCTTCAACNACCTTGGCCTGCATCTCTGCCACTCGGGCGGTCATCTCTTGCTCCTGTGCAACAGCNGCTGCCCGGCGGACTTCTGCCTGNGCTTGNGCGACGAGCTTATTCGANTCGGCCTGTTCTGCCTGTAGTTTGGCACCNACGTTTTCGCCGACATCGACGTCAGCGATGTCGATCGAAAGAATCTCAAAGGCGGTATTGCTGTCGAGACCCTTGGCGAGNACGTTTTTGGANATTCTATCNGGATTCTCGAGTACATCCTTGTAACTTTGCTCGGAGCCGATGGAGGAAACAATACCCTCACCGACACGCGCGACGATCGTGTCTTCTGTTGCGCCTCCGACGAAGCTGGCCAGATTGGTGCGGACTGTAACTCGAGCGCGTGCCTTGATGACGATACCGTCCTTGGCCACAGCATCGATGCTCTTNTTGGTTCCAGTAGCAGGTGGGCAGTCGATTACCTGCGGGTTGACCGAAGTGTGTACCGCTTCGACCACGTTTTTGCTAGTACCTTTGGTAGCTAGATCAATGGCGCAGGCTTGGTCAAACACCAAGTCTATATTTGCCTTTTGTGCATTGATAAGCGCTTGAATGATCATTTCCACATTGCCACCTGCCAGAAAATGAGTGGACAAGTCATCGATGCTAANCGGGATGCCAGACTTAACGGCAGTAATTCGCGAATCGACAACTCGACGAATTGGAATCTTCCGAAGCTGCAACTGGATCAATTCCATGAAAGTTACCTTGGCTCCAGAAACGGCAGCTCTTAACCAAGTTGTCCCGAAGTTTAGGATAACGATTCCTACAATGAGCAGGATTATACCGCCTACTACCATTATAATTGGCATTGTCATTTTATGTTTTTTTGCTTTTTAAGTTAAAATCAAATTTCACGGACAACAACTCGCTTGCCTTCTACGGCTACAACTTTGATGGGTTGATCTTTCTCAATGTATGACCCCTCTGTGACGACATCTACTCTTTCGTCACCTATTACGGCTTTTCCTGAAGGGCGTAAATCTGTGTAAGCANAGCCAGACTGATTAATTAATTCGGATAAATCAATACCTAAATCTCCAACGGCTGAAGTAGAGGAAAGTTTTTGGCCCATGGCGGATTTTGGGAACCATACCACGAAACAGACGGTGAAGACGGTCGTTGAGACTAGCGCTAACATGAGAAAGATGTTGCCATAATTGGTATTGGTGTATGCTACAACCACTGAGGCGACCATGGCCATAACAGCACAGGCNCCTAGTATCATTCCCGGNAGGAGTACCTCGAAAAACATCAGTAGGATACCAGTGACAAGAAGCCCAATTGCAAGTTCCATTTCCCACTACTAGGCCAAGCGGCACTGAATGGCAATTACAAACTAAAGACCACTAAGAAACATCTTTTCCTNTGATTGCCAGATGGAATTCATCCACTGCAGCCGTCGCGGCATCTTGTTCCGCTTGGTCAAGAGGCCACTCGGCGGCTCGTACTGTCTCGGCAATCTGTCCCGATCGTCTAGCGCCTACAATCGCNGAGGTGACTTCCGGTCGTCGCAGTGTCCACGAAACGGCCAGTTGCGAAACAGTGTGTCCNTTTGGCTCGGCAATTTCTCGAAGCCTCCCGACGAGTTGAAGGAAGGGCTCTAGTTTAGGAGGTCTCAGCAAAGAGGCCACCGGGTGATCGGCCTGCTTGTGCCGTCGCCAGTCATTTTCCGGTAGATTATCAATCCAATCGCGAGTGACTTTGCCGGTGAGCAGTCCGCTTTCCATTGGGCTGTAGCAGACGATGCCGCATTGGTTTTCACGGCACCAATCTATTTGACCTTCTTCCTCGATTTGCCGGTTGAGGAGGCTATACCGCGGTTGCAGTGAGGTGACCGGGCCAATCGCCGNAGCACGGTCAAGNTGCGCCGCAGCATAGTTGCTTACTCCGGGCCACCTGATCTTTCCTTGCGCTTGCAGATCGAGCAGTGTCTGCCACGCCTCTTCGACGTTTTCATCCGGTTCCGGCCAGTGTAGCTGATACAGGTCGATGGTCTCCACCTGCAACCGACGCAGCGAACCTTCGACTTCCTCCAGAATTGTCTTACGCGAAGCAAAGCGGCGGGGAAACCGATTCTCATCCGGCAATACGCCACACTTGGTGGCTACGATGACCGGTTGCCCCCATTCCTGAAGTGCCTTGCCCACCACTTCCTCTGAAAGCCCGAAGCCATAGGCGTGCGCGGTGTCGATCCAGTTGATGCCAGTCTCCAATCCCTCGAGTATTGCGGCGATCGAGTCCTTTTCTTNCTGTGGTCCCCAGCCCATACCCCAGTCGCCTCCGCCGATGGCCCAAGCGCCGAAGCCAACCGGTGTCAGATGTAGGTCTGAGTTTCCTAATCTACGGGTTTCCATGCGGCGCGGAACATACCGCATGANTCAGCNTGGTAAAAGCCGGGAGCGNNGGGAAAAACTTGCTAATACGNNCGGGGAATACTANTTTGCGNCNGCTTCCGGTGCTATCCGGGCTAGTTGGGTTGGTAGCTCAATGGTAGAGCAGCGGCCTTTTAAGCCGTTGGTTGTGAGTTCGAGTCTCACCCGACCCACCAATAAAAACCTTTGTTTTCAAAATATTGAGATTAGGTTTTCGACTCGTCTTCATTCCACAGTCCATCTGTTTCATTTAACAGTTCTTTGACGTCAAGAAACTCAAAAAATGGGATTGAAGGAAGTTCGCCGTTTAAACTTTACAGAAAATGAAACACTTCCTAATCACGNCAATCACAGCCGNAGATATNNGACTCGATTTATNGCATNTCCTCTTCAGAGTGGNTTGTATTTCTTGTGGCGATATCGCTCATGCACCCACCTGAAGTCCGGATTTTTTGCCGTGCCGCCAGCCCAATAAAACTGACCACTACCTTGCGATTGAAGTCTTGAGTTTCTCAATGTTTGTGGATCAGTAAATTTGTGATTCTCTGAATGACCATCTGCAAAACCAAATGAACTATCGTTACCGTGAGCAACAGCAAATGGATCAACCCAGCCAGTTGGGACATTAATTACCCAAGTTCCTTTATTCTCACTTCTTTGGTCCTGCTCTTCCACAAAAACCATTGACATTGATGGGTTCGGGATTTCAGTCATTTTTATAAAATATGGTTGTGCCCCACTTATCGCTGAAGATCCTTGCCAACCACCTCCATTCATTGGATTAGCTTTTGAATAACTCACCCAAGCATATAGATTCACATTCCTACTCTGTTTTGCTCTTTGATCACCGGGGCAGTGATATACACCTGGACTGCTGCAATATTTCCAAAGCGGGCTTATCTTTAAACCTGCAATAGTTGCTTCATGAAATTTCTTAATACCTTTTGCCCCCTTAGAAAATCCACCTACTGGATTTCTTCGGCCTGCCCAAAAACCTCCAGCTCCATACCCAAAAGACGGTATTATATCACCCTTTAATTTTCTTGGGTTTTCTACTGGCGCAGAATCTTGATTATCCTCTGAGAACATCACGAATCCCAACCCTAGTTGTTTCTGATTATTTAAACAGTTGGCAGCCAATGCTTTGCCTTTTGCCTTGGCCAGAGCCGGCAGCAGCAGTCCGGCCAAAATCGCGATGATGGCAATGACTACAAGCAACTCAATCAGTGTAAATCCTTTTGAAAAAGAAGGTTTAAGTTTTATTTTGTTCATTGGTTCACGNGAGAAATTACCNGNTTTTCCAAATGTGACAAGCTATTATGGACGCATTTGTAGGTGTCCTTTTTACGATCTTCAGTGTTTGATAAATCAATTGCAAAATCAACAAATGGAGCTCAGNTTTTTGAGACATGAAACATTCCTTGCTGACTACAATCGCAGCTGTTGTGCTAGTGGGGTGTGCATCCCNAGTTCAGTTGCCGGATATATCAATTCATAAGGCTGCAGAAATTGGAGATATCAGAGTTTTAAAACAGCATTTGTCTGCTGGAATAAATGTGGACGCCGTGGATGATAATAATATGACCGCTTTGCATTGGGCTTCAATGAAAGGTCAAAAGAAAGTTGTTGCATTGCTTATTGTCAAAGGCGCGCATTTAAATGCCAAAACAAGTCAAAACCTCACTCCTTTGAATCTTGCAGACAATAATTTTGAAAATGAAATCGCTGAGCTTCTTATTGCTAATGGAGCCTCGGAATTCGTTTATTAATCAATGAGATGAAGCAGAATCTGATCATAATAATAGCGATTGTAATTTTAGCGAAATTGTTTTCCAGCAAACTTGAGGCAAGTGAAGNCCAGTTTTTTTGGCCGCAGTGGCGAGGTCCAACGTGGAACGGTGTGGCAATTAAAGCAGACCCCCCTGTCACTTGGGATGCGACAAAAAATGTCAGTTGGAAGGNTCCTGTTGAGGGCAGCGGATGGGGGACTCCGATTGTTTGGGACGATCGAATTTTTCTTCTTACTGCGGTTGCCGTTGATAAGAAGATGCCTGTTCCAGATGTCATCCCTAAAGGGACCCCTAACATTAATTTGCATCCTCAGGTAATTCGTTCTTGGAAACCACAGAAATTTCTCATTCTGTGCATAGATAGAACTAACGGCAGTTTACTATGGAGGCGTATTGTTCTNGAGGCGATGCCNCACCAGGGNCACCACCGTAAAGGAGGGTTTGCTTCGGCATCACCAGTAACTGACGGTNAGTACATCTATGCCTATTTCGGTTCGTTTGGTCTGTATTGCTACGACTTCGAAGGTCGATTTGTTTGGAAAAAAAACTTTGAACCGCAAGCGATGGAAGACTCATTGGGTGAAGGCAGTTCCCCTGCGATTTATGGCGATAAATTAATAATTGTTGTTGATCATGAATTGCAATCGTATGTGGTCGCAATTGACAAAANAACCGGTAAAGAAATTTGGAAAAGCGATCGAGATGAGATTTCCAATTGGAGCACACCTCGGATTTATACCCATGATGNCCGTCGTAAGGTTGTTGTCAATGGAGAGACAGTAAGATCATATGATCTGGTCACAGGCGAATTGGTCTGGAAGTGTGGTGGTCATACTGCGAGTGCGATTCCTATGCCTGCGGTGGGTCACGGATTAGTTTTTACTGCTAGTGGTTGGAAGAAAGATGCGCTCCAGGCGATAGCATTAGGTCAGCGTGGGGACCTGACCAATAGTGAGAGTGTNGTGTGGTCACTTCACAGAGGTGTGCCTTATGTGCCATGTCCGATGCTTTGGGGCGAAGAAATTTATCTGCTCGATGATCACAGTTTTTTCTCTTGCCTAAATGCATTTGATGGTAAGCCTTACTATCTTAAACACCGTTTGCCTGGGAATCTAAACTTTAGTGCGTCACCGGTGGGGGCATCGGACAGGATTTATTTGCTTAGCGAGGAAGGCACAACAATCGTTCTTAAGCGTGGCTATAATGTAAATGTAATTGCGATNAACAAGCTAAACGAAAAGTGTTATGCCTCGCCAGCTATAGTCGGCAATGCGATCTATTTGCGTAGTAATAAACACCTCTTTTGTATTAAGGAATAAATATAATTGTAGAGTTTGAANTTGGAGGCAACAAGCACATGAATCAAGGTNTGGGGTTGTTCNTCTAAGCTGAAATTGTATTATTGATTGGGAATAAAANATGATTGCAGTAGCGATCTGTGGAGATAGCAATTTTATTTAAAGTATTCTCAAGGGAACACCAATGAGTCCGAAGATTAAGAATGTTTCAACAGTCGCTATTTTAGTAATAGGTGCGGCAACACTGGTTTTTTTTGCACCCCACATCACAGTTGTCCTTGTTTTCTTTGCTCATTTGTTTGGATGGTAATGGCTATCAGATATTTGTTTTAAAATATCAAAAGGAAACCTTTATAAACCTAGCCTAAAAGAGGCTTTCAAGTGTTAGAAGCTGGCTCGTTACTAGCTAGAAGATGAGCTTTAACTCTTACAGCATCAAAAAACCCGCAAACGTAAGTTTGCGGGTTTTTATTGGTTGTGTAATATGNGCCTCGTGCAAACGGGCTAATGCTTGCATAGCAAAATTCTTGCCAAGTGTAATTTGATTTTCGGCTCCCTGTGAACTACTGGTTNTTGATCCCATTCCCCAACCAATGGATGAACCAAAGGAAGATCAATGCTGCAGTAAAGATTATCACAGCCGAAATTAGAAATCGCCTAATTCGATAATCCATTTGATCAACTAGCTGGTAAGCTGATAGTTGTTTTTTTTGGTGTTCGGTATCAGCGCTGTAGTTTTTATTGTTTGTGTGATAAAAGGGGCTAAATAAGGGGTTGATTGTTTGGGTTGATTTTAAGCGGTTATGCGCTTGTTTTGTTAGGTGTTTTTATTGAAGCCATTTTTTTTATGNCTCGCATTACAAAACCAAGGCCAGGAAAGGTGCCGTAAAGAGGAAATGATGCATCCCAAAAATCTTTATGTTTGCAAATTAATCCTGAGGCATTGAATTCCAGATAGCTTACCCCATCAATATTGTATTTTTTTTTTCTAAATTGATATTTCATTTCCCATCGNACAAATGCNAGATGATTAGTTGATGAGGTTTCTTTAACGACGATTTTGATATCAGAAAAGACCTTAATGAGGTCTTCGAATACCAACGTTAAATGTCGTAATCCTACGGTTTTGTTGATCGGATCTTCATATTCAACATCGTGGCTATAAAGTTTAGTAAGTTCTTTGATGTTTTCGGGTCCAAACGTAGAAAGAAATTTTGTAAAACCTTCAATCATAACGGCAAGTGCAATAAATAAATATGGTAGCAAAAGCTAGTACAGAAATCACAGGTGATGTTTTAAACTCTAGTTGGTTTCAGTCACTAACACCCACCATGGTCGTTCGCCAACCTCATAGGTGGCAAAACGGTTGAGTGAGCCGTTTTCACGGTCGATGCGATACGCCGCTAGTTTTCCTGATGCTTGGCCAGCTGCATACAGATATTTGCCAGTTGGATCAATATTGAATCCTCGCGGCACTGCCTCAGTTGGAGTTCGCCCGATTGCTTTGAGCATTCCGTTCTTTGGGTCGGTTGCAAAACCCGCTAGGCTGTTATGCCCGCGATTTGCCACATAAAGAAAACGACCATCGGGCGTGATTTCAATTCGCGCATTGGAGTTATTATTCTGGTACGACTTCGGGAGCGTGCTCAGACGCTCGCGAAATGCAAGTCGTCCGGTCTTGCGGTCTAAGTTGAATGCAGCAATTGCACTACCTTGTTCGTAGTCAAAGTAAACCATGTCGAGTTTGGGGTGAAGGGCAAACTGACGTGGTCCGGTATTAGTACCGGTGCTTAACCGAAGCGGTTCCAGTGCTTTGAATCGACCACGCTTTTCGTCAAATGCGAACTGGAAGATTGTGTTTGGGCCTGTGTGCGGCACGTAGGCGAATCTGTTCTCTCGGTCCGTCATGATTGCGTGCGCCTTGTCCGCGGTGGGTAGTTCTTGGGTTGCCTTTGTACTGATGTGGCCGCCTTTGCCGATCGCATGCGAGGTGATCTTACCTTCTGTATAGTATGCAGTTAATAGATGGCGACCAGTTCGATCGGTTGCCACGTACGCTGGGTTAATGCCGGCCGATACCGAGTTGATGTGAATAAGTCGGCCGTCATCTGGCAAGATTCGGAATGCGGTCAGTTTGCCGGCCGATCGGACGGAGGCAAAAAGAAATCTTTGATCCGGTGAAACGCAGAGTGGTCCGGCACTGCCTTCCAGCTTCGTTTCCGATTGTCGGCTTAGCATACCGTCCGAATCGTTGACAGAATAAACGACTATCTTGTTTTCTCCATCTAGAGAGACGTAGGCAAACGTATTGGCGAGCAGATCACTTGACCAAGATGTGATACACGCTAGCAAGGTGGCAATCAGAGATGCAAAGGGTTGGTTTTTCATGGTGAACAAACCGTCATTCTGATTAATCGATAATACAAGCCCTGCTTTTTCGTTTTTCATTGGATATGCATTGTTATTATCGAGCCACTGAAATGGCTGACTTTCGGTTTGATCCGGATTATGATTTCCTGCATCTAATCCATGATTAAAACGACTTCTATTCAATCGCTTGGTGTGGTGCTTGGTCTTTTCGCTTCGCATGTCGTCTTTAGTGCGGAATCTAGTCTGCCCAGAAGCATGCCGGAGGCTCACGGTGTGTCATCGGTTTCCATTCTGAAATTTGTACAAGCTGCCGACAAGGAACTCGACGCTATTCATAGCTTCATGCTAGTGCGAGATGGGCATGTGATTGCGGAGTGTTGGTGGGCCCCTGAATCGCCTGATAAGCCGCACATCATGTGGTCGCTTACCAAAAGTTTTACCTCCACGGCGGTAGGATTGGCCCAAGCCGAGGGTAAGTTGGCGATCGATGACAAGGTGCTGAAGTATTTTCCTGATGATGCCCCCAATAATCCATCCGAAAATCTCAAGGAGATGCGTATTCGCGATCTATTGACCATGACAGCCGGGCATGAACTACCACCACGAGTTAGGGAAAGCGACGCCGATTGGGTAAAGCAATTCTTAGCGCACTCAGTCAAGCACAAGCCCGGAACATTTTTTCGGTATAATACGGCTGCTTCCTATATGCTTGGAGTCATTGTGAAAAAAACGACCGGAGAAAACCTGATTGAATATCTTGAGCCGCGACTGTTCAAGCCACTCGGCATCGCTAAGCCAAAGTGGGAGACCTGTCCGCAGGAGATAACTATTGGTGGATATGGTCTGCATGTGTGCACTGAGGACATAGCCAAGTTTGGCCAACTTTATCTTCAGAAAGGTAAATGGAACGGCAAACAAATAGTACCTGAGAGTTGGGTTAATATGGCCACCAGCAAGCAGGTTGATAACAGCAAAGGTATCATCATGCCCCATTCGGACTGGTTGGTTGGATACGGATTTCAATTTTGGCAATGCCGACATGGTGCCTACCGTGGAGACGGAAAGGGTGGTCAGTTCTGTATCGTGATGCCGCAATATAATACTGTCGTTGCGATGACCGCCAACAATGCGGACATGCAGGTGCAGTTGAACCTAGTTTGGAAATACTTGCTTCCCGCCTTAAAGAACAAACCGTTGCCCAGTAATGAAAAGGGCCTAAGAAAACTAAAGCAAACTGTTGCTGGACTTAAGGCTTCAAAATAATTTTATTATCATTTTTTAATTTGTATAAATACTCTCGGCTTTAAGCGTTGGCTCGCTTGCTGTAATTATAGATCGGTACAGTATATGTTTTTATGAAACTGTTTTATTGGTTTTTTACTTTTATGGCTTTAAGTGCAGGCTGTTGTTCGCTGAAACAATCTTCCGTGCATGCGCCAAAAATCTCCATCCATGAAGCAATCACAGTGGATGATTTTATGGCTTTCAATCAGCATCTTGAAGCGGACATCGATGTCAATCTAAAGGACAGTCGGTGGGGTAATACGCCGCTGATTCAAGCGTCCTACCATGGACGTCAAAAAATGATCGATCGGCTTGTAGTGGTTGGTGCTGACTTGAACGCACAAAGCAATAATGGTTGGACTGCGTTACATGTGGCGGTGGGGCAAGAAGACTTGGTTGTAGTGGGTCAGTTGCTTCTTGCCGGGGCGGATACTACGGTTCGCAATCGTTTATTTGGGCAGGGGGAAAATCAGGAAAAGGTTTCGGACACTCCGCTAGATCTGGCAATCAAGTTTGATCTGCCGGAGATCACCAAGATTCTCCGTAAACATGGCGCTCAAACCAACACCGAGCTAAAAGACAAGGGTCAATAACAGCGCTTGGCCTGGAGAGATTGGGGCTTTACTCTCTTTGCCTTGCCTTTTTGCTTTCCATCACGTTTTTGCGTTTGGCTTTCACTTGTTGCGTTGGCTTGTCCTTGGCCAATGGTTTTGGGAGTTGAGTCGGTTCAGTATAATCGAGATATTCGGCCGATCCTTTCTGACAATTGTTTTGAGTGCCACGGGCCGGATGCAGCCAAGCGAAAGGCCGACCTCCGGCTGGATATTGGGGACGAAGGTAAATCCGTGGTCGTAGCCGGGAAGCCTGAGGCGAGCGAACTTTTCAAGCGTATTAGTCACTCCGACTCGCAAGAGAAGATGCCGCCGGAGGATTCGGGTCGAGTATTGACGGAATCGGAGGTGGGGACGCTTCGGCGATGGATCGAGCAGGGCGCTCGGTGGGAGAAACACTGGGCATTCATTCCACCTATACGCCCGCCTCTTCCTGTCGCCGGTGGTTCCGGCTGGTCAAGAGGCGGAATCGATCGGTTCATTTTAGCCAAGTTGCGTTCAGTAGGGCTGCAACCTTCGCCGGAGGCGGACCTGGAGACACTGTTGCGGCGGGTAACTTTCGACTTGACCGGCCTGCCCCCAACTCCGGCGGAGATCGATGCTTTTTTGTTGGACACATCACCGTTCGCATACGAGGGGGTGGTCGACCGGTTGCTTGCTTCGCCGCGTTACGGTGAGCGGATGGCGATCGACTGGCTCGATGCCGCCCGATATGCTGATTCGCACGGTTATAGTCTCGATCGCCGCCGAGTGATGTGGCCTTGGCGCGACTGGGTGATCATGGCGTTCAACGACAATATGCCGTTTGACCAATTTACTATTGAGCAATTGGCCGGTGATCTGTTGCCTGATGTTACAGTAGAACAGAAGGTTGCCACCGGGTTCAACCGTAATCACTCCATCCAGAGCGAGGGCGGTGTGATCGACGAGGAGTACCGGGTCGAGACGGTGGTCGATCGCGTGGAGACGACCTCAGCCGTCTTTCTTGGACTCACCTTTGGGTGTGCGCGCTGCCACGATCACAAATATGACCCGATTTCGCAGAAGGAGTTTTATGAGTTTTATTCATTTTTCAATAATGTGCCGGAGCGTGCGCATGTTGGCAATGCTGACAAGCAGGCAGATCAGCCTTTCCTAAAGGCGCCAACTGCTTTGCAGCGGGAATTGATGGCCGCCTTACATGAACAGGAAATGCAACTCAAATCGGTGGTTTATAACGAGCCTCTATCTGCCGATTTTACGGAGTTTGTCTGGATTGATGACGCATTGCCGGAGGGTGTCGATGCGCTGGGTAATGGCGGTGGCGGGGCTGGGTTCGAGTTTGTCAGTAGCCCAGAACATCCTGTTTTCAGCGGGAAAAAATCGCATCGTCGAAGCAGTGAAGGTAGAGGGCAGCACCTCGTTCAAAATTCAAAGCTGCCGCTTCGTGTTGACAGTAATATGCGGCTGTTCACCTACGTTTATCTGGATCCAAAAAATTTGCCGAAGCAGATCATGTTGCAGTGGAATGATGGCAAAAGTTGGGAGCATCGCGTTTACTGGGGTGAGGAAAAAATTGGTTGGGGCAAGGAGGGCACAGTCAGTCGTCGTAAGCTCGGGCCATTGCCTAAGGCAGGCGAATGGGTAAGGCTGGAAGTCGAGGCCAATTCAGTGGGTCTAATTGCCGGGGCGCAGATCACAGGTTGGGCATTTACTCAGTTTGATGGTACGGTTTACTGGGACAAATCCGGCTTGGTCATGAAAAAAAAATCCGCACTGGAAAAGCAACTTGATATAGTACGAAGTCGCTTGGCTAAACTTGAGGGCGAGGTTCCAACCACAATGGTTATGGGTGAGAAATCTCCGCCACGTAAGACCTTCGTATTGAATCGCGGCCAGTACGATCAACCAACCGATGTTGAGGTCAATGCCGGCCTGCCGGCTGCGTTTGGCCAATGGCCGAGCGATCTTTCCCGGGACCGACTCGGTTTGGCCAAGTGGCTGGTAAGTGAGGCAAACCCTCTGACGGCTCGGGTTACCATAAATCGGCTTTGGCAGATGCATTTTGGCACCGGCATCGTGAAATCTGTGGAGGATTTCGGTGCGCAGGGCGAGTGGCCGTCACATCCTGAGTTGCTCGACTGGATGGCTACGGAGTTTGTTCGAAGCGGCTGGAACCGCAAGGCCATGCACAAGCTCATTGTAATGTCGGCGACTTATCGGCAGTCATCGCGTGTCTCGCAGGCGTTGCTCGAGGCTGACCCGGCCAACCGGCTGATTGCACGAGGGTCGCGGTTTCGGCTGCCTGCGGAAATGATCCGTGACCACGCACTATCGACGGGAGGGTTGCTCGTCGGCTGGCTTGGCGGTGAGAGCGTTCGGCCTTATCAACCGCCCGGGCTTTGGGACGATGTAGTATACCAGAACGTGCCGCGTTTTGTTCAGGATCATGGCGAGAAGTTGTACCGTCGGAGTTTGTATACCTACTGGAAACGCTCCGTGCCCCCGCCGAATATGCAGGCGTTCGATGCGCCATCGCGTGAGGTGTGTGTACTGAATCGCGCAAAGACGAACACACCTCTTGCCGCACTCGTATTGATGAATGATCCTACGTTTGTCGAGGCGTCACGAAAGCTAGCTGGACGTGTGTTGCGTTACGGTGGGGCGACGACGGAGTCGCGGTTGACACTGTTGTACCGACTTGTGTGTGGCCGACGTCCCACGATCCATGAATTGGGACTCTTGCGCGGAGGTCTGGCGGAGTTACAGGCTAGCTTTCGCGAAGAACCAGAGGAAGCCTTGCGATTGTTGACAGTTGGCGAATCGCCCAGAGCTGATGAGTTCGATTCGGTGGAAATGGCCGCTTACGCATCGCTAGCCAACGCCGTGCTCGGTATGGATGAGGCTATTACCCGTAACTGACAAATGACACCCGAAACTCACCAAGCGATGATGCAGACCCGGCGGCAGTTCCTTGGTCGTACAAGCGTTGGGATTGGTTCGGTGGCTCTGGCGTCGTTGTTAAACCCGCGGCTATTTGCCGGTTTGTCCGGTTTTCCGAATTTTGCGCCAAAGGCTAAGCGAGTGATATACCTTTTTCAAAGCGGTGCGCCTTCGCAGTTCGAGTTGCTCGATCACAAGCCACATTTGGTCAAGGCTCACGGGCAGATACTCGGTAGCGATTTTTTCGGTGGGCAACGACTCACCGGGATGACCTCTGGACAGAAGGAAAAAAAAGTATGCAAGTCGATTTACAATTTTTCGCAGTACGGTCAGAGCGGGACAGAGTTGAGCGAGTTGCTACCGCGTCTTGGCCAAGTGGCGGACGAGTTGTGTGTGGTGCGCTCAATGCAGACTCAGGCGATCAATCACGATCCAGCGATCACTTTTTTCCAGACCGGCTTTCAGCAGGCAGGACGGCCGAGCATCGGTGCGTGGGCGAGCTACGGACTGGGCAGCGAAAACGCTGATTTGCCAGCCTATGTTGTGATGATCTCGCACGGCAGCGCAAAGCGCGATTCACAGGCGCTGTATGCTAGGCTTTGGGGTAGCGGATTTTTGCCGTCAGAACATCAAGGCGTGAAGTTTCGATCATCGGGCGACCCGGTGCTGTATCTGAATAACCCGGCCGGTATTACGGTCAAGCGAAGGCGGCGGATGCTTGATCTTGGTCAGGCACTGAATCGTGAGCATTACGAGCGATTGGGCGACCCCGAAATCCTTACGCGAATCCGACAAGCGGAGATGGCTTACAGAATGCAGACCTCAGTGCCGGAATTGATGGACACATCAAGCGAGCCAGAACATATTTTTGATTTGTATGGGAAGAATGCACGCAAGCCAGGTACCTACGCGGCCAACTGTCTGTTGGCTCGAAGGTTGGCCGAACGCGGTGTGCGTTTTATCCAGCTTTACCACCGCGGATGGGACCAGCACGGCGATCTTCCACGTGATATACCGTTGCAATGCGGTGACATTGATCAGTCATCCGCCGCTTTGATCGCCGATCTCAGGCAGCGTGGTATGCTCGACGAGACACTGGTGATTTGGGGCGGCGAATTCGGGCGGACAGTATACGCGCAAGGTGGCCTGAATATGGCCAAGTACGGGCGTGATCATCACCCGCGATGCTTCAGCATATGGCTCGCCGGCGGTGGTATCCGTGGCGGTACTACCTATGGCACTACGGACGATTTTTCATTCAATGTTGTTGAAAAGCCGGTGCATGTTTACGACCTGCACGCGACGATGTTACACTGCCTCGGGATCGACCACGAGAAACTGACTTTCAAATTCCAGGGTCGTCATTATCGCCTTACCGACGTCCATGGCAAAGTCATTAAAGGTTTGTTAGCGTGATACCCTCTGACTAAGCATTTTGGGTGTTTGTTATTTATTCTTCAAAGCAGTTTTGACCATGGCTCTGAGGGCCTTCTCAGTGGACTTGATGATGTTTTTCGGGCCTGTAGCCTTGATGAATACCGCGCCCTGTTTACTATCTATAATCGCTCCGAGTAGGCCACTGTTCGGCACCGGCACCTTGTTGCCACCGAACGGTGGGCCTTTCATGAATGTGCCCTCCGCTGTCACATAGGTGACCATGGTGCCGTCGATCGTCTCGTCGGTTATTTGTGCTTTGAGTTTATCCGCCGGTTCCTTGAATTGCCCCAACCAACGCTGGACGTTGGCTTGCACACCACCCGCTGCGCCGGGTCCGAAATGAAAGAAAACTACTTCTGCCTTTTCGCTGCCCTTTCCCTTTACGACGAATTGCGCCTTACGCATCGATGACGACGGCTTTTGCGAGAGCCAGCCTTTCGGTCCCTCAAACGAAATGCCTCCGGCCGAGAATTTCTCAGCCCGAACCCCGGCAGTCGCCAAGGCAACCGCCACCAAACATATCAAACGTATTATTGCGTTCTTCATGAAAATCTTATTTGCTGCTTCCTGTTGTGTAGTGTTCATAGATTCCCGCATCCTTGTATATTTTGATGAAATCGGGATCTGCGCGGACTTCATCAAACAACGGCCAGTGGAATAGATCAACAAAGTCTGTATCACTTTCTTTGCTCGACTGTTGTAGCCATTTTAAAGATTTTTTTTTCTCCCCGATTGCAATATAAAAACGTGCTAGAATGCCACTTTTAATATATTCGAAATTTCTGCGATCCAATAATTCTGCTAATAGCTTGTATGACTTTTCCTTTTGTCCTGAACGCCAGTAGACAATTCCCAGTGACATAATGGTAACTGGGTTTTGGGCGTCATCCTGAATGGCTTTCAAAAGTTCACTTTCAATCTCATCAAATCGATTATCACTGGACAAAATCAGGGATCGAATGTGTAATGCAAATTGGAAGTTAGGCTTTAACTTTAAAGCTTCCGAATTGTGGTGTTCGGCCAATTTTTTGTTTCGGGTGATCAAATGAGTATAAGCTAAATATTGATGAAACCAAGCGTTCTTTGGGTCTAGCTTTAAGCCTTGATGTAGGGTTTCTATGGCCTTTTGGTTTCTTCCTGAAAATGAGTAGATATCACCGGCTTCTCTTAAGAGATCAGAGTTATTAGGGTATTTTTTGAGTAGTAAATTCAGACGGTTCATCATTTCTTCTGGATCTCTTTGGCCGTCTTGAGAAAACGTTATTTTGATTATTTCAAATCCAGGAAGATTGGGGTTGATTTCTAACGCTTTTCGTCCGTGTTTTTTTGATAAATTGAATGCTGTTGTTGGCTCGTGCAGACTCAAACTGGATGAGAGTTGATAAGCTCTCGCAAGACCCATATGGGCGTTTGAATAGTTTGAATCTAATTTGATCGCTTTAAGCATAAGATCGATGGCTCTTTGGGTGCCTTCGCGAGAGTGGCCTTTTAATAAATCTACTCCTTCTTTTAACAATTTGTATGCTTCGGCGCTTTTGGTGTCGCCTTGGGAGAGGGAGCTGAGTTCGGATTGGTTGAGGATAGTACCCTTTGTTTTGTTAACTATGGATTGAATGATCTCTTGTTGGAATTTACTGCGATCGTTTTCACTGCCGCTGAATGAATTGGCCCAGATGTTTTCAGATGTGGTGGTGTCGATCAGGCGGACATTTATTTTCAGATCTGAGTCGGTTTTCTGAATGCTGCCTTGGAGTAGGGTGCCGGCATTGAGTTCCTTCCCGATCTCCGCAGGGGTCTTGTCACTATTGCGATAGGTTTTGGCCGATGCAGAACCGATCACTCTCAAGCCCTCCACGTTGGTTAACATCGTGTTCAAGTCATCGACGATGCCCTCGACGATATGATCATTTTCACCCGGTGTGCCGATATTCTTGAACGGCAAAAGGACGATCCGATTTTTGTCCAGCGGATTGGCAGGAGCTTTGGCTGCGGTTTCCGGTTTTGCGGTTAGATCACCTGGGGCGTTTGGGGGTTGATCTCCGCTTGACTTGAGTAGGAAGACTATTGCAAGCAGGGCGATCATGGCAACTGCGGCGATGGCTATGGCCGGATTCTTAACCTTGATTTGGTTCGGTTTGGGTGCCGTTTGTTTAGGAGCTTGGTCGGCGTTGCCGTCCTTTGTTGTGATCCCTAGGCGGGAGAGAGAGCGTAGTACGCTTCCTATGGCTTCCTCTTCGTTGCCAGCGAAATACTCTACGCGCTGGATACCAGCCAATTGGTATTTCATCGACTCGGGAATCTCGGTGGGCTCGATGAATACCGGAAGGATCGTTTTTTCCTCCTCGCTGGCAAGGGCGAGTTCGCGGACGACATTCTTGGACTTGGTGGAGTTGGAGGAGATAGCAAGGATGAGGACCTTGCATTGGTTAATAGCGCCAACGATTTCCTCGCTCCACATGGCGGCACCCTCAATCCCAGCCTCGTCGATCCAGACGGTGACTCCGGCCTGTCGCATTCGAGAGACAAGATCCTGAATCCGCTCCCGATCGGCTGAGCCATAACTGATGAATACTTCCTCCGCCATGGTTTTTATCCGGGGTTAACTCAAGTTAAATTAATAAAGGTCGGCTTTAATTTGCTGCAGAGAGGCGAATATATTCGATCACATCGCGAAGTCCAGCAGGGGTAAGAGATTTTTCTAGTCCAGATGGCATCAACGAAGATCTCATGGATTGTAATTGATCGATATCATCACGATTCACGTTCACTGATATGCTGAGTGGCATATGAACAGTGACAGAGTTTGCACTTTGGTTGGAAAGTATGCCAACATAAGTGTCGCCGGATTTTGTGATGATTTTATATGGTGCATATTTAGGGTTGATTGCCATGTTTGGATCAATAATGTTGCTGGCAAGATCCTCTACACTTCTATGGTTGAGTCCTTCCAATTCTGGGCCCAGAGGATGGCCTTCTCCTCGGCTTTTATGGCAGTTAGCACATAGATTGGTAAAGTGCTCCTTGCCGCGATTTGCGTTACCTTTTTTGGGCAGCTTTACAAGCCAATCATCTACAATAGAGATACGGTTGCTGTATTCTTCATCTCCGAAGAGTTTTTTTGCGCGATTACCAATTTTAGAACCAGAGTATCTTATTAATTGTCTTCTGTGCTCGAGATCAAGGTTGGCTTCTCCTAGCGCAATATTTTTTGATTCCAGCGCTTTTAAAAAGGCTTCTTTAAAACGGTTGTTATATACAAGCAGATTTATTAATTGTGATCTGTTGGATGGTAGCACATAAGGCCACGTTGAAACTAACCTTGATGGTTGTGAATTATCTGTAATTTCAGCCAGTGCGTTAATTGCCGACATTTGGATTTCATTGTTTGCCCCAGATTTAATGATCGAAATTAATTTATCTACCACTTCTTTGGATTGGCTTGCTTCTGCTATAAAACGTATATATTGCCCTATCTTTTTAGAGTTTGTTCCGTCTGGTTTTGGTAACTGATTAATAATTTTTCTAATGCTAGATTTATTCAAGAAAGGATCTGCACCGACAGTGATAGACAATTGGTGGAGTTCCATTTTTAATTCAAGATTTAGGTGTGGCAAATCTTCGGTCAAAGATTGAATTTTGACATGCTTAATGCTTTTGAGATTTGAGGATTTAGAAATGCCGGAGCGAAGGGCATTCAGCAGTTTGATTTTTTCATCATTTTTCCAAGACGTCTCAAGGATTATGTTGATTAAGTTCTTTAGATCGATTTCATTTTCAATTCGACTTGCTGATAATTCAAATAGTTCTTCAAGGTAAGCGGGAGGAATTCTGTTAGCCGTCTTGCGGGCGAATTCAACTTCATCTCCCTTTAGTGAACAAAGTACTGCTTTGCGTGTCCACTCGTCCTGATGCCCCTTGAAGTAGATGCTTTGTAGTGCTTCTTGCGCGGAAGATGAGTTTTCGNCTTTTCCCAGAGTAAGTGCTAACTGAAATCGAACTGTAGGATCTGTGTCACTTGCTAACTCAACCAACTTTTGTTGAATCAATTGATCTCCAATCACTCCGCTTTCATCAATGATTCGAATAACGTTTTCACGTATTCTTGGGTTGGGGTCAGAAAGCCCCAGGAGTAGGTCACCTGATTCAATAACACTAAGCCCATGCAGGCACCATAGTGCATGCAGTCTTGCAAATTCACTTTTATGGCTAATCAATTTTCTTAACCTGGGTGTGAGTGACTTGTCTTGGCTCTCATATATCAATCTTTGAGTTGTTAGTCGTCGCCATTGGTTTGCGTTGGCAAATTCCTCTTCTAGGTTTTTAAGGTTTACCGGTTTTGCTGTTGAGATGGTTTGTGAAAAGTTGGATTTAGGAGTGATTCGATAAATGCGTCCTCTTTGTTCGCCTTCTCTTATATTCATACCTCGCTTTATTTTACTAGGGATATAGTCTGGGTGTTCTATGACAGCACGCTGCATGTCGGCAACATATATTGCTCCATCTGGACCAAGTTCTATGGCAATCGGTCGAAAATGATTATCGCTACTCGCGAAGAACTCAGATTTTTGTTCAATTGGCGAACGCATTGCAGTGTATGCACCCCCATTTAGTTCAAGTAGATTTCGATTTATCAAATTTCCAACAACATCGCATACAAAGATACTCCCGCTCAAATCTCCAGGATAACCTGATATACCCAGATAACCCATTCCTCCGGCGGAGGAAAAGTATCCGGCTTGTTCAGGGTGGTTGACGCGAGTTTCCGCTTCAGCAATCGGAAAAATACGGGCCATTTTACCATGCTTAGAGATGTTTCTTGTAGCCTCAAAGGAACGTAATTTTTGAGATTGGTCTATATATCGTTGCGGTATGATTCTTTGCTGAAGATAATCTATGTTATAAGTAGTAAAGCTGTGACCCCATTCATTAAATACCAGTCCGAATCCTCCTCCAGTTTGGCTAGTGGTTTCCAGTTGTCGGGTGTCTACTCTAAATCGGAAATCTAAATTTTTTAGAGGTGTCTTTGGTTTGTTAATCCCAGCAAAACGAATTTCCCCTCCGTTACCTCCATTAGCACCGTGAATCCAGTTATCCAGACTCCATTGAAGGCTGTTAAAATTGCTGTCGGTTACGCCTAGTTTGAATCCGCTGATTAAGGTTTCTCTGATGTCGCTAACTCCGTCTCCGTCTGTATCTTTCAAATATAATATGTCTGGGGGTGCAGCCACTAATATGCCTTCTTTCCATGGGGCTATTGAAGTGGGATAAGAGAGATTGTTTGCAAAGTGAGTTATCCTTTCATACTTGCCGTTCCCATTAGAGTCGGTAAGTAATTTAATGGATCCCCCTTTATTTTTTTTTGGCACACCATTGGGATAGTCGCGCATTTCAACAACGTAAAGCTGGCAATCATGATCAAATGCTAAAGCGACTGGATCTACAATGTCAGGTTCAGAGGCTATGAGGCTAATATCTAGTTCATTGTGAAGAATGAAAGGCTTGTCGAGATCTTCGGCATGCCCGTTTTCAATAGGAACTTGGATTGCCAAAACAATTGAGCAGTAAAAAGGAAGAAGTTCCAATTCAATACACTTGATCATGGCTTGTTAGTTGAGTGATTTCGAATCCCTTGAATAAGTGTTTCTAGCTTACGCCCGTATTCCACATAATTATTAAACATGTCTTCCTCATTGGCATTGCTATCGGCGTCGTGAAAGACGACGGCCATGTGGGGCTCGATTGAGATACCTGCGTCATAACCGTTTACAAAAGCATCCTCTAGGATGTCACGGACGCGTCCGTCACCCTCGCCGGGGAATGTATAGTCCGCATCATTTTTTTCATCAACCCAGACACAGTCCTTAATATGGATGTGCGCGGTGTGTTCCTTGACGTTCTGCCAATATTCCCAAGGATCTTGCTTAGGCCAAGGTTGGGGCTTCGACCGGTCTGCATTAAAAATAGGATTGGCTGTGTCGAAAACCCACTTTAGGCCAGGGACTTTTTCGAGAAGTTCGACGCCGTGTTGCCAACTCATACCGCCATGGTTCATGCAGTTTTCGTGAACAGGTTGGAGCCCTGCATCGAGAAAACGTCGGGTGACTTCGCGCAGTCGCTCAAATACGATATCCGGTGTTTTGTTCGCTTCATCAGCTGGCTTGAAGCTCATTATTCGGACAAATTTTGCGCCAAGTCGTTGCATACGTGGAATGGAGCGATCGATTTCTCTAATGGTGACGTCCCACGGTGTATCGATAGTCTTGGCCCAGTTGCAAATAGTAGAGCCCAGTGCGTAAACACCAATTTGGGCATCCTCTAGCTTGTTGACCATGATATCGAATGCTTCGTCAGGTATGTCATGGACGGGGCCTTTCTCAAAGCCATCAATCTTGGCAAACCGAGCTTCGATCCATTTCCAACCGAGTTCCTTAGTAGCACGTATTTGACCGTCGATCGACGGTGATGCCTCGTCTGCGATTCCCATCAGTTTCATTTGTTTTGTCTCCTGAATTTATTTTCTAAAGCTTGCTGCGAAGTCTTCACTGCTGACTTCGACAACTTTCTTTTCATGGGTTGAGTTGGCGATTAACTCATTGAGTTTGGACTCCCAAGCTGCACTGTCCATAGGTAGGTCGATGGCATGACCAAGTAGGCCTGAGTAAACCATTACGTTGGCTAACTCGACCGAACCGATTCCACTCGCGCCAGGTGCTATAAGGGTTTCGCCATCGAGAATGGCATTTACGAAGTTGGCTATTAGCTGCGCATGGGCATTGTCCGCTCCGGGAATTGGGATTTCCTCCACAGTTGTTTCTGGTTGTTGAAAGCCGATCTTAGAGGTGCGGCTCCATTCATCCGAAGCAACTTCATTACGGGTCACAATCAATCGGTCGTTTTCCAATACCGCGCGGCCTTTCGTCCCGGCGATCTCGAATCGGTTACTTCCGGGCGTTTCGCCTGTGGAGGTGATGAACGAGCCGGTGGCGCCGTCGGCGAACTCCATGTAACAAGTAACGTCGTCCTCAACTTCTATGTCATGGTGTCGGCCGATGCCGATATGGCTCTGCACTCGGGAAGGCATTCCAACGATCCATTGTAGGGCATCGAGTTGGTGGAGACATTGGTTAAGAAGTACCCCTCCGCCCTCGCCTTTCCACGTGGCACGCCAGTCACTACTCTGGTAGTATGCCTCCGCGCGAAACCAGTCGGTCATGATCCAGATGATGCGAATGAGGTTGCCCAGTTCGCCGGTCTGTACCAGTTCTCGTAGTTTTTGGTAGCGTGGCTCGACGCGCATCTGAAACATGCCGGAAAAGATCAGCTCTGGCCGTGCCTCTGCGGTGGCGATTAGGCGTTCGGCGTCGGCCTTGTGAGCGGAGATCGGTTTTTCAACCATCACATGCAGGCCGGCTTTGAGCGCAGCGATACCTAGTGTGGTGTGTTGGAAATGAGGTGTGGCAATTACGATCGCATCGATTTCGCCAGAGTCAATTAGTGCCTCACCGCTTTCGTAAATCTTAATCCCTTTTGCCTCGTACTCGGGCAATTTGTCAGGAAAGGCGTCTGCCACGGCGGTGAGCACACCGCGTTTAACCTTGCCTTCCAGCAGATTGTTAACGTGAATCTGTCCGATGTTTCCTAAACCGACTATGCCGATGCGCGTATGGTTCATTTGATTGTATACAACTAGTCCGTGTCGAAGGGACGCTGGCGGGGAATTGTGCCATTGCACAGCGGTGGCGCAAACAGGAAAATAGCCGCTTAGTTAAGTGTCCGTTTATGCGAGACAGTTCCATGTTGACTTGGCCACGTTATGTGGGAGTCTCACCTCCAAGCAAATTCACCACTATCAACACAAATACTATGAGAATTGAAATATTAAAAGAATGTCTTGAATGCCAGCCAATGATGGATCGTCGGCGTTTTTTGAAACATGTATCATTTAGCTCGACTGCTCTAAGCTTGGCGCCACTTGGCCAAGCGGCTAAGAAAAAATCCAACTCTGAGACGCTAGTAGCTCAACTCTACAGCAGTCTGAATGAGGAGCAGAAAAAAATCGTTGCATTCTCATTCGATCACCCGCTACGCGAGAAAGTGGATAACAACTGGCATATAACAAAGAAAAGTATCAGTGAGATTTTTACTGGAGAACAGCAGGCACTAGTGAAGGAGATTTTTCTAAAGCTTCACAGTGAGCAATATGCTGAGACAGTCCTTGGACAAGTGCTGCATGATTCCGAGGGCGAAGGATTCGGGAGCACCTCCGTTGCGTTGTTTGGCGAGCCGAATACCGGTAAATTTGAATTTGTATTGACAGGTCGTCATTGCACGCGGCGGTGTGATGGCGATGCTGTCGAGGGGGAGGCTTTCGGAGGGCCGATATTCTACGGCCATGCCGCAAGAAGCTTTAATGAGGCTCCAGATCATCCAGGAAATGTCTATTGGTATCAGGCCAAGCAGGCAAATAAGGTGTTTGCTATGCTGAACGGAAAACAGCGTAAAATGGCGCTTTTGGGCGAAAGTCGACCCGAACAAGGTACCAAGACGGTGGCATTGACCGGCAAAAAAGAGGGACTTCCTGGGATACCTATTTCGGAATTGAGCACAGATCAAAAGGGGCAAGTTCTTAAAACCATGAATGATCTACTTGCGATGTTTCGTAAAAAAGACGCCAAGGAAGCTATGAAATTGGTTGAGGCAGGGGGGATTGACCATCTTCATATGGCGTTTTACAAGAATCATGACATTGGAAAAGACCAAGTTTGGGACGTTTGGCAGATAGAAGGTCCGAATTGCCTGTGGTTTTTCCGAGGTGATCCCCATGTTCATGCTTGGGTGAATATTAAAAAAACCGTATAAGTTTTTTGAAGGAAAACAAAAAAATCGTTGACTGAGGCAGCTAGGGCTTCTAAATTCCCTTCCCTTTTGGGGTGCAGAATAATCGCTAACTCATTGGCCTTCAGTTGTTTAAGAGATCCCTTTGAAGGTGAGTGGTTTATTGCTGTTTCAGGTGGGCTTGAATTGGCGCAGGCGATCCTATAGTCCGATGCCCATGTAGCTCAGTTGGTAGAGCACATCCTTGGTAAGGATGAGGTCACCAGTTCAATCCTGGTCATGGGCTCCATTAAAGGGATATGAAGTGAATTTGTTTAATAGATAGAACTAACCAACCACAAAGAAAAAAATCAATGGCAAAAGAAGAGTTCCAACGCGGGAAACCCCATGTAAACATAGGTACCATAGGTCATGTCGATCACGGTAAATCAACACTTACAGCCGCCATCGTGGAGGTTCAGGCCAAGAAGGGCCTGGCAACTCCCATTTCATATGCAGACATTACCAAAGGCGGTACAGTCCGTGATGATTCTAAGACAGTAACTATAGCGGTATCGCATGTGGAATACGAAAGCGAGAAGCGCCACTACGCCCATGTAGACTGCCCGGGCCATGCTGACTATGTCAAAAACATGATTACTGGAGCGGCTCAGATGGACGGAGCAATCCTCGTGGTAGATGCCTCGCAGGGGCCGATGCCGCAGACCAAAGAGCACGTTCTTTTGGCGAAACAGGTGGGTGTTCCGGCAATTGTGGTCTGCCTAAACAAGTGCGACTTAGTTGATGACGAGGAGATGCTAATGCTCGTTGAGGAGGAAATTCGAGATTTACTAGAGAAATACGATTTCAACAAGGATACACCTATTGTCCAGTCCAGTTCCATGGGAGCTATGAATGCAGAGGAGAAGTGGGTGGATTCCATCGCGCAGTTGCTAGAGGCATGTGATACTGGGATTCCGGATCCAGTTCGTGATGAAGATAAGCCGTTCCTGATGTGCATTGAGGACGTGTTCAGTATTGAGGGCCGTGGCACTGTGGTGACCGGTCGCGTGGAGCGTGGGATAATTAAGAAGATGGACGAGGTTGAGATTGTGGGCTTGCGTGACGTACAGAAGACCACAGCGACTGACTTGGAGATGTTCCGCAAGCTGCTCGATGAAGCTAGAGCCGGAGAGAATGTAGGAGTACTGCTACGCGGCGTTAAGAAGGATCAAGTGGAGCGTGGGCAGGTGTTATCAAAACCTGGTACTATTCAGCCTCATACCAAGTTTAAGGCCGAGGTATATGTCTTGACCAAGGAAGAGGGCGGTCGGCACACGCCGTTCTTCACCAATTATCGTCCGCAATTCTATTTCAGGACAACGGATGTTACGGGGTCACTGACGCTAGAGGATAATGTAGAGATGGTTATGCCTGGAGATCGTGTGACGGTCTCTGTGGAATTGGGCAAGCCAGTTGCGATGGAGCAGGGGTTGACCTTTGCCATTCGCGAGGGTGGCCGAACCATTGGCTCGGGCCGTGTTGCCGAGGTGATGGAGTAATTTTTGAGGTTCCGTGTGTTTATGGTGTTACGCGCAGGATCGGATGTGAACCCTGAGTAGGGCGGTAGTTCAATTGGTAGAGCAACGGTCTCCAAAACCGTCTGTTGGGGGTTCGAATCCCTCCCGCCCTGCCAATTGAAAAATTGAATTAACCCCGAACCGGAGGGGTGGCAGAGTGGTCGAATGCGGCGGTCTTGAAAACCGTTGAAGCGTAAGCTTCCGGGGGTTCGAATCCCTCCCCCTCCGCCAAATAACGGTAGAACTGATAAAGTTAAAGCTCGCTAATGGAAGAAACCAACAGCAACGCAGGCACAATTCAGACAACGGGAATTGAAGGGCAACCCGCGGTTCAGACTGATGGCGAGTCTATGATTGGCAGTCCACTGCCGGTGGAATGGATCGTGGGTGGCGTCATCCTCTTGATCCTCCTTGTGATTGCAAAAAAAGTTGGATGGTTGGATCGCATCAGAGTGTTTTTTCTCCAAACTCGTGAGGAATTGCTCAAGTGTTCTTGGCCAAATCGAGACGAACTTCGAGGATCCACCTGGATGGTGCTTGTGGCTGTAGCGTTATTGGGCACATTCACTTTCATGGCGGATTGGTTACTGGGGGGTATCCTTATTCAGGATGTCCTTCTAAAAATGGTGGGTGGTGCAGGCTGATTTTGCCCAGTTATGGTTCACGAGTGGTTCATTATTCACACATTGTCGGGGCAGGAGCAAAAGGTCTTGGACAGTATCAACAAGCGCATTGTTGTGGAGGAAATGGGAGAGTACATCGAAGAAGTATTTGTGGCCAAAGAGAAGGTGGTAGATGTTCGAGGTGGCGAGAAGAAGGTGTCCACAAAAAAACTCTTTCCAGGTTACGTGTTCATCCGAATTCAGCTTCGAGACGACGATCACAAGATAATCTCCCAGCCGATGAACTTCATAAAGGAAACCCCGGGAGCAATTGGTTTTGTCGGAGGCGATCAACCGGAGCCAACCCCGGATTCGGACATTGAGGAGATTAAGAGCCGGATTGCTGACTCTGAGGATTTAGAAAGACCGAAGGTAGAGTTTGAATTGGGCGAGACAGTAAAAATAAACCACGGTGCGTTTGAAGGTAACAACGGTATCGTCGAGGAGATCGACCCCGAGAAAGGTCGGCTCAAAGTGACAGTCAATATTTTTGGCCGAAATACGCCAGTGGATGTTGAATACTGGGAGGTTGACAAGGGCTAGGCATGGAGCGTTTGACCAAACGATTGCTTTTTATTTAAATAGAAAAACTAAGTAACAATGGCAAAGAAAATTTCAGGTTATATCAAGCTGCAGATTCCAGCAGGACAGGCCAATCCTGCCCCGCCGGTTGGGCCAGCGCTTGGCCAACATGGCGTTAACATCATGGAGTTTTGCAAGCAGTATAATGCAGTGACAAAGGATAAGGCCGGATTGGTTATACCGGTGGTGATCACGGTTTACAGTGACAAATCCTTCAGCTTCGTAACTAAGTCGCCCCCAGCGGCTGTACTGCTTAAAAAGGCAGCGGGTCTTGCATCAGGTTCAGGCGAGCCAAACAAGAAGAAGGTCGGTAAGGTGACTCGCGCCCAATTGCTTGAGATTGTTGATGCGAAGAAGGATGATTTAAACGCCCGCGATCCGCAGATGTCGGTCAAGATGATCGCCGGCACTGCTCGGTCGATGGGTTTAGAGGTAGTGAATTAATTTACAATAGCGGGAGGGCCTTTAGGCCCGGTTGCACCGTGCCAAGAGAAATGCCAAAAATACAAAGCAAGCGATACAGGAAAGCTCTGGAACTGGTGGAGTCCGGTAAGATGTACTCTGTTACTGATGCAGCCGAATTGGTCTGTAAATTCCCCAAGGCCAAATTTGACGAGTCAATTGAATTGGCGTTCAAGATGACAATCGACCCGCGTAAGACGGACCAGATGATTCGCGGCACTGTGCGTTTGCCGCACGGCAGTGGCAAGGAGGTTAAGGTGTTAGTGTTCGCTAAGGAAGTCGGTGCGGTGGAGGCGGCCAAAGAGGCTGGTGCTGAATTTGTTGGATTTGAAGAGTATATCGAAAAGGTCACCAGCGGCTGGACTGGATTTGATGTTGCCGTTGCCACACCGGAAGCGATGGGCGAGGTTCGGAAACTTGGGAGGGTGCTTGGGCCACGTGGACTTATGCCCAATCCAAAAACCGGTACCGTGACGGATGACACTGGTAAAGCCGTGCAGGAGGTCAAGGCAGGTCGTGTCGAGTACAAACTCGACAAGGGAGCCAACATCCAAGTCTTGGCTGGGAAGACCTCCTTTAAGCCGGAACAAATCGTGGACAATGCAAATACTATTATTGATGCTATAATCAAGGCCAAGCCGTCTGCGGCCAAGGGGCGTTACATCCTAAACTGCGTGCTGTCTGCGACTATGAGCCCTGGAATTCCGTTGGATTTGCGTGGGGTACTCAAGGCTGCCGCCTGACCTGGAAACGAAAAGGAAACTCAATGCGCGAAGACAAGAAACTGATCACAAAAGAATACGTCGAGCGGCTCAACGCTAGCCCCTACTTTATCGTGGTTAACTATGAGGGCCTAAAGGTCGCTGAATTCGAGGAATTGCGCAATCGCTTGGCTGATTCCAGTGCGGAGGTGCATGTTTTCAAAAATTCGGTTTTCAAGACAGCTGCAAAAGAAGTTGGGGTTGAAGACCTTGGCCAATCGTTGACTGGTCAGCTGGCGGCGGTTACAGGTGAGGGTGAGATCGCAGGTGCCGCGAAATTGCTTAAGAATTTTAGAAAAGAATTTGAAAAACCGGAGTGGCAGTTTGGCTTCATTGACAACGATCGCCTTGATGCGGACCAGATAGACACCTTGGCTGATCTGCCGTCGCTGGACGGAATGCGGGCTAAACTTCTTGGTACACTGCAAGCTCCGGCTGGTCAGCTGGTACGAACTTTGGCAGAACCAGGTTCGAGCTTAGCGCGAATCATTCGTGCTAAGTTTTCTGAAAGTGAAGCATGATAAGAATTGAATTTTTTCTTGCGCATGGAGCGCTTGGAAGAGAAACCATAGTAAACTCGTCGGTGTGCGGTCCGTGCACTTAAATCCCTGGGGCTCCGGGGTCGAAGAAACTAAAAAACAATGGCAGACATAACAAAAATAGTGGATGAGTTGAGCGGTTTAACGGTCTTGGAGGCCGCTGAACTGGTCAAAGAACTGGAAGAAAAATGGGGCGTCAGCGCGGCGGCCCCGGTTGCGGTTGCGGCTGCGGGCGGTGGTGAAAGTGCGGATGCAGGTCCGGCTGAGGAAAAGACCGAGTTTGACGTTGTCTTGGTGAGTGACGGCGGCAAGAAAATACAGGTTATTAAGGCCGTACGAGCCGTTAAGACTGGTTTAGGTCTTGCGGAGGCCAAGGGCTTGGTGGAAGGTGCCCCAACACCTGTGTTGGAAGGTGTGCCTAAAGATGAGGCTGAAGCCGCCAAGGCAAAGCTTGAGGAAGCCGGCGCTGCCGTGGAAGTCAAGTAACCGCATTTGTGGCCGGGGGGGTGGTAATACTCCCGGTAATGCCTTTTCCTGCTTTTGGGAACAGTTATATTTTCGAACGGTTTCAAGAACCGATTGTCTATCAAGGGTGGAAATGCTCCTTGCCATGCTGGGGGTGTTCGCTGCCTGTTTTTGCGTATTCTAAAACCTCCGGCAACCGTCCGGGCCCGACTAACCTCCATATAATCGATGTCTAATAAAGTAAATGGCCGTGTAAATTACGGCAACATCAAGGAAATCATATCCCCGCCCAACCTGATCGAGATTCAGGTGAAGTCGTACCATGAGTTTTTACAGGCGGAAGTCAGCTCCAACAAGCGTGAAAACATCGGTTTGGAGGCGGTGTTTAATGAGATTTTCCCGGTTACGAGCTACGACGAGAAGGTTGTACTTCGTTACAGCCATTATGAAATTGGAGCGCCTAAGATGGATTGGCTCAAGTGTATTGATGAGGGTCAGACATATGGCGCTCCGTTGCATGTTTTCTTCCGCCTGAAGGATGAGAAGGGTACCAAGGAGGAAAAGGTATTCATGGGTGAGGTTCCGCTCATTACTCCTCAAGGAAGTTTCGTGATAAACGGAGCCGAGCGGGTGATTGTGAGTCAATTGCATCGATCGCCGGGTGTGGCCTTTGAGGCTACCCGTCATCCAAACGGTAAGATGTTGCACTCATTTCGGATTATTCCTGACAGGGGTTCGTGGTTTGAGGCTCAGTTTGACACCAACGACATGCTGTATGTTTATCTCGACCGAAAAAAACGTCGTCGCAAGTTTCTTGTCACCACATTCCTGCGGGCTATCAATTTCCTTGAAGGAGAGGACTCCAGCAGTGATGCCTCTCTTCTTAATACATTCTACAAAGTAGAGGAGGTTACCACCAAGAAGGCGTTGTCCATGGACGATTTGGAGAACAAGGTATTGATCTCCGATCTCGTTGAACCGGAGAAGGGCATCGTTGTTGCACGCGCTTTCGAGCCGCTATCCGTTGCGGTGGTTAAGCGTGTTGCAGAGCTTGGGGTAAAGAAAATTCAGATCGTTGATGTTTCCAGTGACGATGGGCTGATCATCCGATGTATGGCTAAGGATCCTGCCCATAACGAGGAGGATGCGTTGAAGGAAATTTATAAGCGGTTGCGTCCTGGCGATCCGCCAACGCCTGCTAACGCACGTTCTTTGGTGAAGCGGCTGTTCTTTGATCCCAAGCGTTATGATCTAGGTCGTGTGGGACGTTATAAGATCAACCAGAAACTTGGCATCAAAGGGGTGGACGGATCGCGTACTTTGATGAAGGATGATCTGATAGAGGCAACCAAGTACCTGCTTCGGCTTAAACTTGGAGATGGCACTATCGATGACATTGACCACTTGGGTAGCAGGCGCATTCGCACTGTCGGTGAACTTTTGGCTAATCAATGTCGCGTTGGTTTGGCCCGCACCGAGCGTTTGGTCAAGGAGCGTATGACTCTTTTTGATCAGGAACTGGATACTATGACTCCGGCCAAGCTGATCAATCCCAAGGCACTTTCTGCCGTTGTCCGAGACTTTTTTGGACGGAGCCAACTTTCTCAATTTATGGATCAGATTAACCCGCTGGCTGAACTGACCCACAAACGACGCCTCTCCGCCCTTGGTCCAGGGGGGTTGTCGCGCGAGCGAGCAGGGTTCGAGGTCCGGGACGTGCACCCTTCCCACTATGGGCGCATTTGTCCGGTGGAAACGCCAGAAGGTCCTAATATCGGACTAATTGCCAGCTTGGCTACGTTCGCACGTGTCAACGATTTCGGGTTCATCGAGAGTCCTTATCGCAAAGTTATAAAGGGTAAGGTGACCAACAAGATTGATTATTTGACAGGCGATCTTGAGGAAAATTATCACATCGCCCAGGCCAACCAGCCGATTGACAATAACGGTAACTTTTCCACCCAGCAGGTTGCCTGTCGCTACCGTGCAGATTTTGTTGATATGCCCGCGGAAAAGGTGGATTACATGGACGTGTCGCCTAAACAACTGGTGTCGGTGGCTGCCAGCCTAATCCCATTCCTTGAGCATGATGATGCGAACAGGGCGTTAATGGGATCGAATATGCAGCGTCAGGCTGTTCCGTTATTAACAACCGAGGCACCTTTCGTCGCCACAGGGATGGAGAGCAAGGTGGCTCAGGATTCGCATGCATTGGTCAAAGCCGAATCTGATGGTGTGGTGGCTTCTGTGACTGCAGACGAGATTGTGATTACCAAGACGGGCAAGCTTCCAGAGAACCGTCGCAAGCTCAAACATCGTCCGGAAGAAAATTGCTGGGTTTACGCACTACGCAAGTATCATCGATCTAACGCTGGCACCTGCATCAACCAGAAGCCATTGGTGGAGGTAGGGGATAAGGTCAATGCTGGTTCAGCAATTGCCGACGGACCATGCACCAATAATGGAGAACTAGCTATTGGCAAGAATGTGTTGGTAGCATATATGCCTTGGAACGGGTATAATTTTGAGGATGCCATATGTATTAGTGAGCGGATCGTTAAGGACGATGTGTTCACCTCCATTCACATTGGCGAGTATGAGGTCAGCGCGCGTGATACCAAGCTTGGTCCAGAGGAGATTACTCGGGATATTCCCAACTTGGGAGAGGAAGCTTTGAGCAATCTCGATATGGACGGCGTTATCCGAGTCGGTGCCGAGGTTGTACCGGGGGATATTCTTGTTGGCAAAATCACGCCCAAGAGCGAAACCGAACTGGCACCGGAGGAACGGCTATTGCGGGCTATCTTTGGCGAGAAAGCTGCCGACGTAAAAGATTCTTCACTGAAGGTCCCATCTGGTGTTTTCGGCAAGGTTATGGGAGTGAAAGTCTCCTCCAAGAAGGAGGGTGAGAAAGCGAATAAGTCTGCCGTCAACGAGGCCAAAAAACAAGCTAAGCAGCTTGACGATGAGTACAAGAAGGAACTCAACAGCCTCCATGAGCAATTGACGGAAAATCTTAGCAATATACTTTTAGGTGAGAAAATCCCTCTGGACGTTACAAATACCGAGACAGGTGATGTGATTATCCCTGCCAACCGGAAGATCACAAAGACGCTGCTTCGTAAGCTGTCACAGGTTTACGACAAGATCGCAATCGATCCTTCTCCGATTAAGAACAAAATTCTTGAGATTATTAGTGGATTTAATAAGAAGTTTGATGACTTAAAAGCTAAACATAAGGAGCAGGCAAGTCGCGTTGCTGCTGGGGATGAGATCGATTCGGGCGTGATAAAATCGGTCAGGGTGTTTATTGCATCCAAGCGTAAGCTTTCTGTGGGTGACAAGGTGGCAGGTCGTCATGGCAACAAGGGTGTAGTGGCTAAAATCATACCGGAGGAGGACATGCCGTATCTTGAGGATGGAACTCCGGTGGACTTCATCTTAAACCCGCTTGGTGTGCCGTCTCGTATGAACGTCGGACAGGTTTTTGAGACCCATCTTGGCTGGGCGGCGGAACGATTGGGGATCAAGATCGCCACGCCGGTGTTTGATGGCATTAAGGAGGATCGAATTAAGGCTTATCTAGAGGAGGCAGGCTTGCCGGCGCACGGCAAGGCACGTCTATATGATGGTCAGACTGGGGAGCCGTTCGATCAGGAGACGGTGGTTGGATACACCTATATGCTGAAGCTGGGCCACTTGGTGGCAGACAAGATACATGCTCGTGCTGTTGGTCCATATTCGCTGGTTACACAGCAACCACTTGGGGGTAAGGCACAGTACGGAGGGCAGCGTTTTGGAGAGATGGAGGTTTGGGCTTTGGAGGCTTATGGCGCCTCCTACATGCTGCAGGAATTGCTTACTGTTAAATCAGACGATGTCCAGGGTCGTACCCGGATTTACGAAAGTCTGGTTAAGGGAGACCATGCGTTGGAAGCCGGTGTGCCAGAGTCTTTCAATGTTCTGGTTAAGGAAATGCAATCACTTGGCCTGAATGTGACAGTGGGATACAGTAACCCGGTTGTTCAGGCCAAGGCTGAGAGTGAAACCCCACGCCTACTTCTGGGAGAATAGTGCAAGAAACGTAAAACCTGAATTTAAAGATGATCAACACAGAAGAGTCTTCACGAGAGCTGCTTGGCTTGGACAAAGTTAACCATGTGGATCATGTCGCCATAGCGGTGGCTTCTCCAGAGTCCATTCGTTCGTGGTCCAAGGGTGAAGTCAAGAATCCCGAGACCATCAATTACCGTACTTTTAAGCCAGAAAAAGGAGGTCTTTTTTGCGAGCGAATCTTCGGGCCAGTTAAGGATTGGGAATGCTCCTGCGGGAAGTATAAACGAATCAAGCACCGGGGCGTGGTTTGTGACCGCTGCGGTGTGGAGGTGACACAGGCACGTGTTCGGCGGGAGCGTATGGGGCACATCGAGTTGTCCGTGCCGGTGACTCATATTTGGTTTTTCAAGTGCATGCCATCTCGCATTGGTTTGGTGATGGATGTGACCGCGCGAAACTTGGAGCGGGTAATCTACTATGAGGATTACATTGTGGTGGATCCTGGAGATACACCGTTGGAGAAGAACCAGCTCTTAACTGAGATGGAATTTCGCGAGGCCAAAGAAACTTATGGGCCTGACGCCTTTGTCGCAAAGATTGGGGCCGAGGGTGTGCATGACGCTTTGGCGGCAATCAACCTTGAGGAGGGTGTGGATGAACTGCAAATAGCCATGACTCAGACACGGAGCAAGCAGATCCGTAAGAAACTTGCTAAACGCATTAAGGTGTATCAGGGTTTTATCAAGTCTAAAAGCCGTCCAGAGTGGATGGTGCTGACTGTGTTGCCGGTGATACCACCGGATTTGCGCCCGCTGGTTCCCCTCGAAGGTGGCCGGTTCGCCACGTCCGATCTGAATGACCTTTACCGCCGGGTCATCAACCGCAATAACCGACTAAAGAACCTGCTGGCACTAAAAACTCCGGAGGTTATTATCAGGAACGAGAAACGCATGCTTCAGGAGGCTGTTGATGCGTTGTTCGATAACGGTCGCCATGGCCGCGCTGTGACAGGTGCTGGCAATCGTGCACTTAAGTCTTTGAGTGATATGCTCAAAGGAAAGAGCGGCCGCTTCCGCCAGAATCTTCTTGGTAAGCGTGTCGATTACTCTGGCCGCTCGGTGATTGTGATTGGTCCTGAACTGAAGTTACATCAATGCGGGCTTCCGAAGAAAATGGCTCTTGTGCTGTTTGAGCCTTTCATAATTCGCCGCCTGAAGGATTTGGGTTATGTGCACACAGTTCGCTCCGCAAAGAAATTGATTGAACGTAAAACGCCGGAGGTATGGGATGTCCTCGAGGAAGTTACCAAGGAACATCCGATCCTGTTGAACCGTGCTCCGACTCTGCACCGGCTCTCGATTCAGGCATTTGAACCGACCCTTATTGAGGGAGAGGCTATTCGATTGCATCCGCTGACGTGCAGCGCCTACAACGCTGACTTTGACGGTGATCAGATGGCGGTGCATGTTCCGTTGTCGGTTGAGGCGCAACTTGAGGCCCGCCATCTTATGATGGCGACAAACAACATCTTTTCGCCATCAAGCGGCAAGCCGATCATCACTCCGTCTCAGGACATTGCGCTAGGGTGTTATTACATCACGGCCAAGCCGCGCGATGTGGTGCGCAAAAAGCAGAAACATGTGCGCTTGTTTGGTTCTAAGGAGGAAGTGCTTTTTGCATACCATGATGGTGAGTTGAAGATTCACGACGTGGTACGTTTGGCGAATCCCGACCTCGGAAAGGACACCCCATACGGTAATTCGGAGAGCCGTATAATCGAAACTACGGTAGGAAGGGTGGTGTTTAGCGAGATTTGGCCTGAGGTGATAGGGTTTCCAAACATTATTGTCAACAAGGGCGCATTGGGAGATATTATCTGGAACTGCTATCGCTTTTGCGGCCAGACCGAAACAGTCCGAGTGCTGGATGATCTTAAGAATTTAGGTTTTGCTGCGGCTACTAAGTCTGGCATCTCCATGGGAATGCATGACATGATCATCCCTAAGGAAAAGGCCAAGGAAATCGAGAAGGCCGAGAAGCAGATTGTTGATGTTGACAAGCAGTATCGTCGCGGGGTTATCACGCCCGGGGAGAGGTACAACAAGATTGTGGATATCTGGACCCACTGTACCGATCAGATCGCAGACGTGATGTTGCAGGTTTTGGGTGATAATCATGGAAGCGATGAGTTCAATCCGGTTTGGTTGATGGTCGATTCTGGCGCCCGAGGGAATCGCCAGCAGGTTCGACAGTTGTCCGGACTGCGTGGGCTTATGGCCAAGCCTTCGGGGGACATCATCGAAAAACCTATTTTGGCCAATTTCCGAGAGGGGTTGACCGTTCTGGACTATTTTATCTCGACGCATGGCGCCCGAAAAGGCTTGGCCGATACCGCGCTTAAGACAGCCGATTCTGGCTATCTCACTAGGAAACTCGTGGATGTGTCGCAGGACATTGTCATCAGAGAACTAGACTGTGGCACGACCAACGGTATTTGGCGCCAAGCCATCTACGAGGGTGAGGACGAGGTTGTTCAACTAAAAGATCGTTTAGTGGGCAGGACGGCTGCGGAGGACATCATCAACCCTGTAAATCCAGATGAATATTTATGTGAGTCAGGGCAGGTCATCGACGAGGTTCATGCAAAGACGATCGACGATGCCGGTGTCGATCGGGTCAAACTCCGTTCTGTGTTGACATGTGAAGCTAAACGGGGTGTCTGTCAGAAATGCTACGGAATCAATCTTGGAACTGGTGTCATGGCGGAACTGGGTGAAGCGGTCGGGATTATCGCAGCCCAATCTATCGGCGAGCCCGGCACTCAGCTAACGATGCGGACCTTTCACATTGGTGGAACCGCTTCATCCGTGTTTAAACAGCCACAAATCGAGGCTCGCAACGATGGTGTTGTGCAGTTCAAGGACATTCGTAGGGTTGAATTGGAAGATCAAAACAGCATTGTCCTGAACAAAAACGGGATGATTCAGATCGTGGATGAGAAGGATGGCGTAGAACTAGAAAGCTATAATGTGGTTATTGGGGCGGTGATAAGTGTTCAAGAAGGCGACAAGGTGAAGAAGGGGCAGGTGTTCGTCCAGTGGGATCCCTATAACGCGCCCATCATCACTGAGAAACCAGGTCAAATTAAGTTTCACGACATCATCGATGGGGTAACCATCAAGCATGAGGACGACGAAGCCACTGGCCAAAAGTCATTGGTGGTTATTGATTACAAGGAGGATTTGCACCCTCAGGTGATGGTTGAGAACAAGAATGGAGAGATCATTGCCAATTACCCGATTCCATCCGGTGCTCATATCGTTGTCGAGGAGGGCGACACTATCGTGGCTGGCAGCCTGATTGCCAAGACCCCACGACAGGCTGCCAAGACCCGCGATATAACCGGCGGTCTTCCACGGGTTGCGGAACTTTTTGAGGCGCGCAAACCAAAGGACGGATCCGAGATTTCTCGGATTGATGGTGTTGTGGATTTTGGAGCTACAGTTCGTGGCAAGCGATCGATTATCATTCGGGATGTTGAATCCGATGAAGAAGAGGAGCACCTCATCCCGATCGGTAAGCATGTCATCGTTTTCAAGGGGGATATTGTTAAAAAGGGTCAACAGCTAACTGAGGGACCCGTAGATCCACATGAAATTTTGGAAGTTTGCGGACCGCAGGCGCTTCAGGATCATCTGGTCAACGAGGTACAGGAGGTGTACCGCCTTCAGGGTGTGACGATTAATGACAAGCACATTGAGATCATCTCGAGGCAGATGCTACGAAAGGTTCGCATAACTGAACCAGGAGACACTACTTTTCTATGGGGAGAGCAAGTAGAAAAACTCAATTTCGAAGCTGAGAACGAACAGATTGAAAAAATGGGAGGCCAACCTGCAGAAGGTCAACCCGTGTTGTTAGGTATCACTAAAGCGTCGATTGAAACGGAGAGTTTTCTTAGCGCTGCCTCGTTCCAAGACACGACTCGTGTGCTTACGGATGCGGCCACACTCGGCAAGGTGGACAAGCTTGAGGGCTTCAAGGAAAATGTCATCATGGGGCACATTGTACCGGCGGGGACCGGTGCGGATCTGCATCGTAATGTTCGTTTGAAGCCCGTTGTTGAAGAAGTTCCCGAGGTTGAGGGCGAGGATGATTTGATTGAGGATCCTATTTTGGAAAATCCATTACTTGGATAGTAATGGATAAGCGCGACACATAATAGTTAAAAATGTTCAAAAAAGCTGTTGCATCAGGATTTGATTTTGTTAGTCTCCGCTGCCCTTTGAGCGGGATGGGTGTTTAAAAGCCCACATTCCATAGTTTTTTAATGCCTACTATTAATCAATTGGTCCGAAAAGGCCGGATGAAGGTGAAGGCCAAAAGCACCTCTCCTGCGCTGGAGAATTGTCCGTTCAAACGAGGGGTGTGCTTGCAGGTATACACTAGGACGCCGAAGAAACCAAACTCGGCCATGCGTAAGGTAGCCAAGGTGCGACTAACTAACGGTTATGAGGTTATCGCATACATACCGGATGAGGGCCATTCCCTGCAGGAGCATTCAATTGTTTTGATCCGGGGTGGACGTGTGAAGGATTTACCCGGTGTGCGTTATCACATTGTACGAGGTGCTTTGGATGCCACGGGGGTTGAGAAACGTCGCCGCAGCCGTTCCAAGTATGGAGTTAAACGGCCGAAGGCGGCAAAGAAATAATTTAAAGAAAGGGGATCGATAACCAGCCATGGCACGCCGACGAAGAGCAGAAAAACGTGAAGTCGAGCCTGACTCTCGATATGGGAGCAAGTTGGTCACACTGCTAGTTAATTTTACCATGCGGCAGGGTAAGAAAAGCGTAGCAGAAAAAATTATTTACGGTGCATTCGATAAACTTGCAGCAGAAAAATAAGGTAACAATCCATTAGAGATTTTAGAACGTGCTGTTGGCAACGCTAGGCCTCGATTGGAGGTTAAGTCGCGGCGTGTAGGTGGCGCAACCTATCAGATTCCCCTGGAGATCAGTTCGATTCGGCAGACGGCTTTGGCGCTTCGTTGGATGGTGAGTTTTTCTCAGGCGAGGAAAGGCGTTTCCATGAGAGACGCCCTAGCGGCAGAGATTCGTGATGCCAGTGAGGGGCAAGGCAGCTGTATCCGCAAGCGTGACGAGATGCATAAGATGGCCCAGGCCAACAAGGCATTCGCGCATTTTCGCTGGTAGATATGAAATAAGACGGCTTGGCCAAGCACTTGGCAAGCTGTGGCGTCCTGTGTTTTATGCACGGATGAGACGCTCTCTGAAATAGCTTGGTTTTTAATTAGTTTTTGCTGGATTTTTTTATAACAAATTAAATGATAGTCAGATTGGAACAGAACAAGAACATTAACTCGCCTGATAGGGAGTATTCGCTTGAGCGAACTCGCAATATAGGGATCGCTGCACATATAGATGCCGGCAAGACCACCACCACGGAGCGCATCCTGTTTTACACTGGATTCATGCATAAAATTGGTGAAGTTCATGACGGGAACACGGTTACGGACTGGATGGAGCAGGAGCGCGAGCGCGGAATAACCATTACCTCCGCAGCAACCACATGTTTCTGGAAACAGCAGGACGAGGGTTTGATCAAGCTATTTAGCGGAATTGACCACCGGATCAACATCATCGATACGCCAGGTCACGTTGATTTTACTGCTGAGGTTGAGAGATCTATGCGAGTGCTCGACGGGGCTGTAGCAGTTTTTTGTGGTGTGGCCGGTGTGCAACCACAGTCAGAGACTGTATGGCGTCAGGCGACTAAGTACAAAGTTCCAAGAATAGCATTCATCAACAAAATGGATCGTACTGGGGCTGACTTTAGTAAAGCTCTGAGTGATCTGCGCACAAAACTTGGAGCCGAGGCTCATCCGGTTGGCATCCCTATCGGCGCTGAGGACAAGCTATCGGGTGTCATTGACGTCGTGAACCAGAAGGCTCTTATTTACGATGCTAGCGACGAGACCGGTGTTAAGTACGATATCAACGACATCCCGGAGGATCTTAAGAGCGATGCCGCTATGGCTTTGGAGCAATTGATAGACGCTGTCTCTAATCTCGATGATGAGATTGCCGACATGGTGCTTGAGGACAAGGAAATCACTCCGGATTCTCTAAAGCGGGCGATTCACCGTTTGACCTGCGATTTGAAATTTGTACCTGTGCTGGGTGGTTCCGCATTCAAGAACAAAGGTGTACAGCCACTCATGGATGCGGTGGTTGATTATCTGCCGTCGCCAGTTGAGGTGCCCGCTGCCGTGGCGGTCGAGACAGATGATGAAGCCGCCGAGGTTGTTGTTGAACCGGATGATAATGGATCTTTCTGTTCATTGGCCTTCAAGCTTTGGACCGATCCTTTCGTTGGCAAGCTTGTGTTTATTCGCGTCTACTCAGGCCAACTCAGAAAGGGTGATACGATATACAACACGCGCACTCGCAAGCGTGACCGGGTCAGTCGACTGATCATGCTTCAGGCTGACAAGCGTACCGATGTGGATGCTGTGTATTCCGGTGACATTGCTGCGATTGTTGGCCTACGTAATGTTACAACCGGCGATACGCTCTGTGATAAGTCAATGGACGTTATGCTCGAGCCGCCGACTTTTCCTGAGCCAGTTATCTCGATGGCAGTGGAACCCAATTCCAGCGGTGACCGCGACAAGATGTCCGAGGCGCTTCAACGCTTGTCCGAGGAGGATCCAACATTTCGTGTTTTTACTAACGAAGAGACGGGCCAGCTAATAATTGCTGGAATGGGTGAACTGCATCTAGACATTATTCGAGATCGGTTGATGCGTGAGTTCAAGGTGGAGGCCACGGTTGGCGCTCCACAGATTTCCTACCGTGAAGCTATTACTGCTTCTGCTGAAGGCGAAGGCAAGTTCGTTCGCCAATCTGGCGGGCGCGGTCAGTACGGGCACGCAATCATCAACATCGAGCCCAATGAGCGCGGTAAGGGTATCGAGATCGAGAACAAGATCGTTGGTGGAGTCATCCCGAAAGAGTACCATTCGGCTGTAAATGCCGGCATACGTGAAGCCATCGCAGGTGGCGTGTTGGCTGGTTACCCGATGGTTGATATTAAAGTTCAGGTGATTGATGGGTCCTACCACGAGGTTGACTCGAACGAATTGGCGTTCAAGATGGCTGGTATATTTGCTCTCAAGGAGGCCTGCAAAAAGGCCAAACTGATGCTGCTTGAACCGGTCATGAAGGTCGAGGTTGTTACGCCAGAGGAATCTCAGGGGGACGTTATGGGAGACCTTAACCGTCGACGGGGTAAGATTCTCGGTATGGAAACTGATGCCAAGCAAATTTGTACTGTCACCTCCGAGGTGCCATTGGCCGAGATGTTTGGCTATGCCACAGCAGTCCGTTCCCTATCCCGAGGCCGGGCTTCTTATTCAATGGAGCCTTTTAGCTTTGAAGCGGTGCCAGCTAGCATTGCCGAAGAGATCATCAGCGGCAGCAGCAAGAAACCGGCAAGAACTTAGTTTACAGTAGTCATGCAAAAAAATCGCATAAGAATTCGCCTCAAGGCTTACGATCATCGGGTGATCGACCAGTCGGCAGGCGATATTATTGAGACTGTAAAGCGCACAGGTGCACAGGTGGCCGGACCCATTCCGTTGCCGACCCGCATTGAGCGATTTACCGTGGGCCGTTCCCCTCACGTTGACAAGAAGGCCCACGAAACTTTCGAACAGCGAACGCATAAGAGGTTGATCGATATTATGGAGCCTACGGCCAAGACCGTGGATGAGTTAAAAAAGTTGAACCTCCCTGCAGGTGTCGACATTACAATCAAGATATAGGCGGTATGGTTGGATTATTGGGAAAGAAACTGGGACAGACTCGGATTTATACCGAGGAAGGTAAATCCGTAAGCGTCACCATTGTTCGGGCTGGCCCCAACCAGGTGCTGCAGCGTAAGACTATCGATCGGGACGGTTACGAGGCGGTTCAGCTAGGCTTTGATTCGCAGAAAGAGCAGCGATTGAACTTGGCCAAGCGCGGCCATCTCAAGGCGCATAACGGAGCGGAGGAAGATTATACGTCACGCTCGCCGGGGCGCATAGTCAAGGGCAAAGCTCGATTGGCTAACCGGAAGGCGTGGGAGGCTAGGAGCCTTGCGTCCATCAGAAAAATTAAGGAATTCAGAGACTTTTCACTCGAGGTCAACCCCGGAGATACGATTGGGGTTGATGTTTTCGAAGCCGGAGATTACGTCGATGTCATCGCCAAGACCAAGGGCCGTGGCTTTCAAGGGGTTGTCAAACGTTGGAACTTTGGTGGCGGCCGTGGTTCTCATGGTTCAGGCGGGTGGCGCCGACGTCCGGGTGCTATCGGAGCTGGCTCCACTCCAGGTTACGTAATTAAAGGAAAACAGATGCCTGGCCACATGGGCCAATCAAGTCGTACGGTGCAGAATTTGCAGATCGTTCAGGTGCACTTGGACGATAATCTACTGCTCGTGAAGGGTGCCATCCCCGGTGCTAACGGCGATTACGTTGTTATTCGTGAGGCAAAGAAGAAGCCGAAAAAAACTAAATAATACCGTTGGAAAATTTAAAGATGAAGGTAGCAATCAAGGACACCAGCGGCACGGACCAAGGTGAATTGAAGGCCAGTTTCACGCCGGTGGACGATGGCAAGGGCCAACAGGCTGTTCACGAGGCGGTCGTCGCTTACAACGCAGCCCAGAGAGCTGGCAACGCTTCGACCAAGACCGTGGCCCAAGTCTCTGGTAGCGGTACCAAGCCTTGGCGGCAAAAAGGTACCGGCCGGGCTCGCGTTGGATACAAGCGCAATCCCATTTGGCGAGGAGGTGGTGTGGCACATGGTCCGAAGCCTCGCGTTTATATCAAGAAACTAAATAAAAAGGTTCGTGGACTTGCATTACGTAAGGCCATTACAGAGCGTGTTAAGGATGGTCAGGTCATAATCCTAGATGGTTTGAACCTTGAAAAGCCGGCTACTGCCCAACTCGCCAGCACGCTTAGTGCTTTGGGCATAAACGGCAAAAAACCCACCAAGGCCTTATACAAGAGTGCTATTCTAATTACAGCTGAGTCTGATAGTAATATAGCACTATCCGCCCGTAATATTTCGCGTGTCCGATCAACTACGAGCGATACGCTAACTACCTATGATATCCTCTGGCCCGATGTCCTAGTATTTACGCGTGACGCCTTCCAGAAGTTTGAGCAGCGTCTAAATCAGTAAACGATCATGAGTCCTTTTGATGTCATTAAAACCGTTCGCTTGACCGAGAAGGTCATGGCTGTTCAGGAATACAACGACGCTGCTGCTGAGCGTCTCGGGCGCGAAACTCGCCAGCAAGTACACCTTGTCACCGATACTCGCGCCGACAAGAACGACATTCGACGTGCTGTCGAAATTCTATTCAAGGTAAAAGTTGATCGTGTGAACACGATGAATGTGAACGGCCGTCTGCGTCGCAAGCGTACCCGTCACGAGGGCCGTACATCGCGCTGGAAGAAAGCCATAGTTACTCTAAAGCCCGGTGATCAAATTACTCTAACCTAGTCGGAGGGAAAAACGATTTGAAAACGGGAGCCGAATTAATGGCTGCCGTTTTTTTGTGCCTCGCTTGTCTTGTGGCATGTTTGGAATTGGGGTTGACACTCATAGGTCATGAACGTAGATCTAACTCCATTCCACACCAGGCTGCGCTTGGTGAAGTAAAGCAACTCTTAATATGAAAAGAATAATGGTGTGCGTGACGGCCGGGATCCTTCTGGTCAATTCGGCAAGTGAACAAACGATCTTCGCTGCAAAGAAAAAAAACAAGGGTTCAGTGAAAAAAGAAGAATTTGGAAAAACCCAGGACGGTCAAAAAGTAGATGCCTTTATCCTAACCAATAAGAACGGTTTGCGGGCAAAGATAATCACTTATGGTGCGATGCTTACCGAGATGCATGTGCCGGATAAGAATGGCAAACTTGGTGACATTGTTCTTGGGCATGAAAAGTTGGCAGACTATCTTGACGGACATTCCTATTTTGGTGTTACAACCGGCCGTGTGGCTAACCGGATTGCAAAGGGTAAGTTCACACTTGATGGCAAGGAGTACTCGCTGGCTACGAATAATGATCCGAACCATCTTCACGGTGGCAATATTGGTATAGATAAGAAGGTCTGGTCCGCGCGTGTTGTCCGAAGCAAGACTGGCAAGGCGGTGGCTTTTAGCCACACGAGCCCGGACGGCGATGAAGGGTATCCCGGCGCACTCAAGATGAAGGTGACCTACACTCTAACCGATGATGATGAGTTGAGGATCGATTATCTGGCTACCACCGATAAGGCAACTCCGGTGAATCTCACAAATCACGCCTACTGGAATTTGGCCGGCAATGGCACGATCTTAAATCATGTGCTGCACCTTAACGCTGACCATTACACTCCAGTGGATGCGACCGGTATCCCGACAGGTGAAATCTTGAAGGTTGACGACGTAATGAGTTTTATCAGTCCGACCAAAATTGGTGCTAGAATAGCTAAACTGACTGGAGAACCGGGTGGGTACGATCACAACTACTGCTTAAACAAGGCTGAGTTTGGAAAACTTAGTCTCGCGGCTCGCGTTGAGGAGGGCTCAACCGGACGAGTGCTAGAGATTTTCACCACCGAGCCAGGTATACAGTTTTATTCCGGCAATTATCTGGACGGCAGCGAGATTGGTAAGGGGGGATGGAAGTATGAGTTTCGTAATGCTTTCTGCTTGGAAACGCAGCATTATCCGGACTCCATAAACCACCCGCAGTTCCCAAGTACGGTACTTCGTCCGAAAGAAAAGTACAAGCAGACTACCATTCACAAATTCAGTACTAATTAATAGGTGCTTCAATTAAGTAAAAACGTTTTGTGGATAAATCGGGTTCTTATTTGTCAAATAGATTTGTTGCTTTCACCTGCTGGAGGGAATGATCTTTTTGCTTAATATGAATTCTGATTGAATGCAACGGCGTCCTCGTAGCGCACCCCGCTGCCTCCGAAGATGTCGAGTGCGGACCCGATGGTGAGGTGAACCCGCTTTTTGCCAACCATGGTGACTCGTTTCAGGTCTTCCA
>PBKH01000062.1 GCA_002721375.1 Verrucomicrobiales bacterium | reverse complement strand
GGAAGCCCTGCACCGCCTTGTGTCCGCCGTTGAGTTCGTGATCCAGATGGGAGAACACCGTCAGATCGTCGCGATGCCTCTCGAGCGGCCTCAGGGTGGAGGTGGGCTTGTAGTCCTTGCCGGCGTCCTTGGGAAAGAAGTTGCCGGGATAGAATCCGAGGTGGTTCCCAACGCAAACTAGACGCCGGGACGACTTGTCACCCTGCGCGGCTCGCACCGAAAAACTTTCGAAGACCGGAAGGGTTAGGGCGATGCCTGTTCCCTGAAGAAATCGGCGACGGTTCATATTGTTCAGTCTGTTCATAATCTATAACTCACTAGAAATTGTTATCTCCACTTCTTTTTTTCTGTTGTCGCTTGAGCAGTCTCTTTTTTGTCTTCGCGTCGGGGCCGTAGGGAGTTTTCACTCTCTTGAGCAATGCCGCGGCTTCCGCAGGGCCGGTGGTGTCGCCGCCGGGAAACAGTTCGCCATACGGGTGGTCCGGGAAGCTTTCGAGGACGGTGGTCAATGTCTGCATCATCTTCTTCAGTTGGCTGGCATGCTCGGGTTTACCGGCGAGATTTCTCTGTTCGCCGGGATCTCGTCCGAGATGATAGAGCTGATCGGGCTCGAAGGCTGCCTTGTGGGTTTGACCGGCGCGCGAGACGCCGCCGCTCAGGCCGGTCAACTGCTTGAGTTTCCGGTTTTGGGAGGCGACGACATTTTTCGGGTAGCGCAGGGTGATCAGGTTCCAGTCTTTGGTCTTGATGGAACGGGCGCCGCCCATTTCTCCAAAGACATAGTCGCGATAAGGCTGGTCCGGGTTCTTGAACAGGGGGGCGAAGCTGATGCCATCCATAGGATAGCCTTGCGGGATCTTCACGCCGGCGACGTCGAACCAGGTGGGGACGAAGTCGGTGCTCTGCATAAGCTCATCACAGACCGTTCCAGCCTTGATCCCATTCGGCCACCGAACGATGCACGGAACCTCCATGCCGTTGGCGCGAAAGAGCGAGCCCTTGCCGCGGGATCCGTGATCGGAAACAAAGAGGAAAATGGTGTTGTCCGCGATGCCGAGTTCATCGAGTTTGTCGAGAATGACGCCGATGCTGTCATCCATCCAAAGGTAGCCGGCTTCGTTTTCCGTGAGCCCGGCGGCCTGGATGCGCTTCATCACGGAGGCGCGCGAGGGCTGGCTCTTGATGGGCTTTTTCAACATCCCTTCTCCGGTGACGAGTTCCTTGTTCAGAAGGGACCGGTGCCACTCACGGTTCGGGCCATGAAGCAGGGTGGAGCAGACATGCAGGTAGAAAGGCTGATTCTTGTGCCCTTCGATGAACTCGATCGCGGCTGCCGTAGTCCATTCCGGGTTGTGTCCCTTGAAGGGAGCTTTCAGGTTCGACCAGTAGATATTCTTCGCCCAGGTGAAGCCGCGGTCCTTGATCAGTCTTCGGTGAATCTTTTCGTTCCGGTATTTGTGTCGGTTGAGTGTGTCGGTGTATTCGGCGTTCTTGGGGATATCGAAAAGGCCTTCCTCCTTGAAAAAATCCTCATCGTTCTCGGGGCCCACGTGATACTTACCCACAAAACCGGTGGCGTAACCATTGCGGGCGAGCACATTTCCGACGTTCATGTTGTCGTGTTCGAGGCCGATGTTGAACCCCGGCATGGACTGCCGGCCTTTTGGGAAAAGCGTCAGGAATTGCTTGGAGGTTGAGGAGCCGGCGTATCTNCCGGTAAGCATCGTGTAGCGGGAGGGGGTGCAGACNGTGCTGGTNACNTAGGCGTTGTTGAAGAGCATGCCTTCGGCNGCAAGCCGTTNCAGGTTCGGCGTNAGGACCTTGCCGCCGTAGGGGCTGGTTTCGGATTTGTCATAATCGTCTACTAGAAAAAAGATGATGTTTGGCTTATCGGCGGCCGAGAGGGCGATGAAAGACGAAAGGAGTGAAAGTAGGGAGAGAAAGAGGATGCGCATGTTATGATGTTCTGGGCTACCGCAACGCGACGCTCTTCGGTCGCCTCAAGTTGAACTGATCTCCGATCATCTCGATTTAAAAGTCTACAGCTGCAGTTCCAAAGTGGTGTCCTCCGCGGCAACCCGCAGGATGGGGAGGAAAAGATACTACTCTATATCAGAAAAGAAACTTTAGATATTCTTCACAAAAACTTCGGCAAGACGGGTGCGGAATTGAAAGCTGAAGGCAGATGAAGCGCTCGCTAACCCCCTCACTGCTGAGACGTTGCAAAGCCAGCTCTTTTTCACTTTTCTCAATGAGTTTCACACAGTTTCAGTGAATGGGTGAGTTCATCTCTAATTTGTTAATTCCAGCCAATCTCTGACTCGGGATTTTGTTCGAGCGAGTTGCACACTGCTAAAAGTTCATTGGATCGGTTTGTGGATTGTTTGTTAATGTCCACCGCGTCCAGGTGCAGGAATTGTTTCCTCAACCAGTAAGCCCATATTGACCATTGATAAGCGCGGAGCGAGAACCACCTTATTGCAGATCAAATTCTTGAGAACAGGCTTCGTACTGCGATAAAGGAACCAGTTGGCGAATTAACTCAAGGGGATTTAGAGAAAAAAATCAGCTGATGGACTTCCGGAGTGCGCCGATAGCCGATTTTGGCTTTAAGTAGTTAGCAATGATCAAAGGGATCGAAGGTCTAATATTTAATCACACTGCGCTAATCATTGACTCCGGGCTCAGGGAATTGGTTAAACTTAAAAACCTCGAGGGTCTGAGCCTGATTTAAACCCCAATAATGGATGCAGAAATTAAGAAAATTGCTAAACAATTTGCAATCGATTGATCCATAAAAAAAGTTACTTTGAACGTGCAAGCATCCACTTGATAATGCGTTCGCGAGCGGCTGATCTTGGTGCATTCACATGGCCGACAGCCACCACTTCCCAAAGTTCGGTCACGATTCTGCCATCCTTTGATTCGTAACGAACCACCTTAGTTTCAGCTCCTTCCACCTTTCGATCTAGATCGATTTTTAAGTCACCGGTGTCGATTTTCTTTTCGCATTTGTTGAATGCTTTCCATTTGGCGAAATTATCTTCGACGCTTGGGTATTTCGCGCGCCGATTTCTACCGCCTGCCCATTTGATGGTTCTGTCTTTTGTGCCATGAATGTGAAGTACACTAACCGGGTTCTTGGGATTGCTTGGCCATTGATCGAAGCCAACACCGGCGAACGGGATGATTGCGGTAATCAGATCAGAGTGGTCGTGTGCCATACGGTAACTCATGAATCCGCCATTGGACAGCCCTGTGATGTAAACGCGCTTTTTATCGATATTGTATTTATTTATCGCATTAATAATCAGGTTTCGGAGATACTTGGAATCATCCACGCTTTTCCGCCAATCGCAGCATGCGTCAGTGGCATTCCAACTTCGGTCAATTCCATCTGGGGCGCAGTAGATAAAATCGTATTTCTCAGCCAATTTTCCCAAAGGGAAGAAGCGCAACTGGCCACGACCGTTACTAGTATAGCCATGCAGTGTCAGGATGAATGGGTACTTTTTCTTCGAATCATAATCTTTTGGGATATGAATTTTGTCGTCGCGCTTGGCTGCGTTTTGGTCTTCAGATCGCCGGGATCGGCTAAGTAACTTTCGGATCGAATCCCGCTCGGTTTCATCCAGTTTACCGTCCTCATTTTTGTCAAAGCGCTGAATTAGACGCTCGCGGCGACTGGGTTTTTCCTCTCCCTCGGCAACTAGTGCGAATGGTGACGACAGGAAAATACCACCGAGAAGCGCCAAACCAATGAGCCTAAAATTTGCAAGAATCTCCATTTTTTAATCATTACGAGACTTCGACAAAAAAAGTTACAACTGGTTGTTGTGCCTTTTCGTCTTCGGGGCCTTGCTGCGTTCTATNTTACACTCCACTTGGGTTACCATCTCAAAAAACAGCGCACGTTGCATGAGGATATGTTTTCTGACGGACGGCACGGTGGTTGACGTTGCACAGAATAGCAGAGCCGGGTACGAAAAGTGCTTTATAGACAGTTTTCAGTAAATAGGAAAAGCTCGTTTTGCTAGTAGTGTGGCGGAATAAGTAAACGCGCAGATCCAAAACCACTTCTTCCATAAGATAATTGTGTATTCGGATCACTTCACTGTTGCCGCTTGAGGCTGGCTTATAATATGTCACAATCACGGACGAGTTTGGCCTTGGTTGTCNGATAAGTTAATGTANACTTTTCTCCGCTTTATGAGCGATCTTCCTAAACCGGAAATCATTATTACGCACGATGGCGACCTTGATGGATTGTTATCGGGCATGTTGCTCCAAAAACTTTCTGCCACTTTATACGGTGAGGAAGTGCGGCTTTTAGCTTACCAAACTCACGCTTGGCACAGCCGCTGCCTACGTGAAAATGCGGCATGGGTGAGCGACCTCGCCTTCGAGGCACGTATGGATCGAGTTAACTGGGTTGTAGTCGATCATCACATCACATCGGTAAAACCGGTTAAGGCACGACTGGTCCATGATTCGGCCAAGAGTGCCTGCCTGCTGGCATATGACCTTTGCCGGGAGCATGGTCTGGAGTCTGAGACACTTGATCGTCTGGTGCATCTGGCCAACGTGGGTGATCTTTTCTTGCAAGAAGATCCAGATTTCGAACTGGCCAATGACCACGGTACGCTTGTGAAGGCTTACGGNTTCTGGAACATGTACTCGCTGGTGAATGGTGATCCAGAGAAACTCTTAAACCATCCACTGCTTCAGGTAATGCGGGTCAAGCGCGAGGTGGAAGATCCAATGGGCCTGAATTGGAGTAGGCAGAACATTCAGGAGATCTCTCCCAAGGTTGGTCTTGTCAAGACAGTGGTGGGAAACTCGAACGTTATCCTCCATCGTCTACTGAACGATNATGNGGTTTCCTATCGAGTGTTGCTGACACTCAACCGCATTGGTGGCAACCAGTTNATGGTAAGTCTGCGCAGTTCGGATGGAGAGGCACTTCCCGTGGCCCAACAATTGCAGGGCGGCGGCCATCCTAATGCTGCCGGCGCGGCCTTGCCTAAGAGCGTTCAGCGCTTGAGTGATGCAGTGGATTATTTGCAAAAGGCTCTCAATCCTATTGATTATGGGGATAAGTTAGCGGGTTTAAATACCGAATCACTTTTCGATAGCGTGNAGGGCTGAGCCGAAATCGGCNTCATTTTTGCATTTTTTTGNTTGAAGCCTGGTTTTTCCTATGGCTANGTTCTCGGTTNTGAGTTCGTACTTGGGTGTTTCGCCCTTCAAGGAGATGAACGTCAACGCCAGTATCTGGGACAGGNTAACTCGTGTAGTAGCCTCATTGTCGGCGGTTGCTGCGTTGGTATGGGTGGCTGTTTTATACTTNCCATTAATGCATCAAAACGAGGTGATGCGTCAGCAGATCGCTCAGTTGAATCGCCAAATCCGCGAAGAGGAGGCCGTTAACCGCCAGGTTCGGCTTGAGATCGACTCTCTAAAGACTGACCCTAAGACCGTCGAGCGCCTCGCCCGCGAGCAGTTGGGTTTGGCGCGTCCGGATGAGACAGTAGTTCGTTTTTCCTATNCCCATGAGTAGCTGGCCATGGCCTTNCTTGGCGAAGCTCTATTANAGCTGTCGATTTGTTTGATTTCTTTTTTTAAACTAATTGAAACTACTGAAACGTGAAGTATAGGCGGTTTGGTAAGACAGAGATTGAGATTCCAGTATTCTCCTGNGGGGGTATGCGTTACCAGCACAAGTGGGAAGATATCGATCACAGTGAAGTGCCGGATGAAGGACAGGCCAATCTCGAGGCGACCATTCACCGGTCTTTGGAGCTTGGTATCAACCATATTGAGACCGCGCGCGGCTATGGCTCGTCCGAGATGCAACTTGGCTACGTGCTGCCCATGCTGCCGCGCGATGACATTATCGTCCAGACGAAGGTTGCGCCGTTCGCNACGCAGAAGGAGTTTCTCGACACGTTTGACAAGTCGATGGAGTATCTGCAACTCGANCACGTCGANTTGCTTTCGCTGCACGGCATCAACAACTCGCAGTTTCTCGACTGGTCACTCCGCAAGGGTGGTTGTGTCGAGGCAATCCACAAGTTGATAGGNGAGGGCAGGGCGAANCATATCGGCTTCTCGNCGCACGCCTCGNCGCACATTATCCAGTCAGCGATCGAGAGCGATGCGTTTGAGTACGTCAACCTGCANTGGTACTTCGTCAACGACCTGAACTGGTCGTGCATCGAGGCCGCCGCCCAGCGTGACATGGGCGTTTTCATCATCAGTCCAAACGATAAGGGTGGGAAGCTATACGCGCCGNCGCCTAAGCTGGTCGACTTTTGCAAGCCGCTCTCGCCGATGCAGTTCAATGCACTTTACTGTTTGAACCGGATGGAGGTGCACACGCTCAGTTGTGGCGCATCCAAGCCAAGCGACTTCGATGAGCATATCGCCGGGCTGGAGCATTACGATCGGATTAATGAGGTGATGTCTCCCATCGAGGAAAGGTTGAGGGAGGAGATGGTCAACGTGCTNGGGCAGGACTGGTGCGACCGGTGGTTCGAAAACGTGCCGGAATACCTCGAAGTGCCGGGAGAGGTAAATGTCCTCGAAATCATTCGGCTCTGGACCTACGCCAAGTCCTTNGACTTGGTAGATTGGGGCAAGATGCGCTACAACCTGCTTGGCCAAGCGGATCATTGGTTTCCGGGGGAGACTGCTGCCAAGGTGCGTGAACTAGACCTCACCGAGACTCTGGCGATGAGCCCGTTTGCAGANCAGCTTCAGGGNATTCTCGAAGAGGCCCATGAGATGCTTTANGACGCCCCGGTCAAGCGTCTCAGCGAATCGGATTAGTCGAGTGCGGATGGGCTGCTTTCAGCTGTTCCTTGGCCCGTTGTTGTGCAGACGTTAAATTCCCCTTAAGTTCTGTTTCTTTGCCGGGATTGGAATGGCTGACCTCAANGAATTTGCCGTTGTGATNCAGTTTGTAGCGCTGATCCCGAACCCACCATTTCCCCCGATGCTCGCTGTAAGCCCAAGTTCGCTTGGGTGNTTTGCCNTGGANCNNCGGCACGAANCTNATCCCGTCAGTCGGTTGATCTACTTTTNCCCCNGCGAGTTGGAGGCTGGTGGGGAGGAAATCGGTCATGTCGATGAGCGCATCAGTGCGGCTACCCGTTTTGATCACCGAAGGCCAGTTTACGATCAGCGGAACACGGGTGCCGGTGTCGTCCATTCGGCCTTTGCCACCCTGAATCCGCTTACCGTTTAGATGAGAGAAAACCGGCACTCTGATGAGTTTTCCATTTACGTGATGTGAAATCATCTTCACCGGCGTTCCGTTGTCTGTTGTGAAAATTAGAACGGTATTCTCTCGCAGGTTTTTATTCTCAAGGAACGAAGTTAGAAGGCCGACCTGCCGATCCATCTCTGCGACCATCTCAGAATATGAAAGATATTTGCCGCTGTTTGACACCGGAACCGGCTTATCGAGGTCATCGGTGACATCGTGGCAGAGCGCCATCGAGTAGAATGCGAAGAANGGTTTATTGTCTTTTACGCTCTTGTTGATGAAAGACTCAATGAATTCACGGTAGACATCCGGTCCAAATTGTTTTTTTGCTTCTTCGTTAACCTTGCCATTCTCGTAGATCATTGGCTCGTGGTAACGTGCACCCTCGTGCCANCCGAATACGCTGTATTCGTCGAAGCCCAAGCGGTGNGGTTGAAGGGGATCATCCCGAAGCAAGGCCAACTGCCACTTGCCGACCACCACTGTCGAGTATCCGGCTGCCTTCATGGCGTGGGCGATTGTCTGTTTTTCAAGTTTGGCAGGAAAAGTGCCCCACTTCGGGCTTTTTACATTGATGGGGTATCGGCCTGTTAGGATGGCAACTCGCGTCGGGTGACAAACCGGCATGCTGTAGCAGTGTACCGCCTGCAGGCCGCCTTTGGCCAAGGCATCCAAGTGTGGAGTGGGATATGTTTCGCCTCCAAAACATCTGAGCGCCTCATGACCTACGTCGTCCGCAAGAATTAAAATAATGTTTGGTTGTTTAGCTGCATACGTTGGTGCGGAGATCCATGAAATACATGCAGCAAACGCGGTCAAATAAATCATTTTATTTTTCATAGCGATCTGTTTGCAAAAAAATCGGTTCAACCGTGTATCATAATCGATCCGCTGATGCCATTCTAGGATCCGTTTATCATGATCGGTGCTGAGTTTGGTCGAACACCGACAGCGGAGATCACCAATGCGGGAAAATCAAAACTAGGCCGAGACCACAACTCGGCTGGATTCTCGACGTTGCTAGTAGGGGTAGGTGCTGGGCGACCGATGAGTTTGGATTTGCTGCGGCCGAAAACCCAATGCACATCCATGATCTACACGTGACGATCTTGGACTTGATGGGCTTCGACCATGAAAGATTGACGTATCGTTATGCCGACCGGGACTTTCGGTTGACCGATGTACACGGCCGAGTGATCCGCGATATCATCGCGTAAAAGCTTCGAGAGCTTTTTTACGAATCTTTCTATTTAGTTGTTCGTGGATCATTATTGTGAATGACAGTTTAAGAGCATTTCCGAATTTTACTTCGAATTTGCTTTTATCTCCCTGTTTCATGGCTTTTCTACCGAACTGGTTTGCCACCATCAACCCATAGTTGCGATTGTGCCACCAAGGAATGAGCGATTCCTTATTGTTAGATATGATGGTAATTCCTGCCCATTTGCCATCAATGTTGCCAGAGTAATCACACCAGGTCGCCGATTCCCCCCAAGTCCCTTTGGAGCCGGTCTGTCCAGCGCTGTTGCGGATTTGACCGCCGTTTTTCTCGATCAATGGAGTTGCGAGTCGTACGCCCAATCCCATCTCCTCTTGATCCCCAATGTAAAAGTCTGTTGGGGAAGTGAATTCGACATCGTATGTAAGCAGCCATCCATCCTTGGCATGCCGTATGGTATGGGTGACAATTTGTCTACAAACCAGATTTCCGTCATTGGTCTCGAAACGGTTCGAGACGGAAAAAGAGCCAGAGTACTTACCTCCAATAGGGTTCGTAATGAATCGTTCATGAACGACGCGTGCGCGATTGCGCCAAAAGTCTGAGCCGGAGATGTCACCGAACGCCATCCAGATGCCAGGGTGCATCGAGGCATGATCTCCGGCATCAACGCCTTCGATTGGTGGATGATTTCGCGTGACCTGAGTCCCCTTGAGTGTGCGGATATTTTTGAAAAATGGCCGTAAAGTGATCGGATCATTGTAGACATAAGTGCCGACTTTTTGGCTGTTGATTATAATGGCGACTTGACCATTGCTCACCTGGAAGTACACGCCGGTTTTGGCATTCGAGGTTTTCGCAGTCTCTAGGGTTTGATCCTTGGAATTAACGAGAAATGCGGTCAGATCTGCCAATTGCTGCGCGTTCATAAGTACTCCAAAGTTGGGAGGCATCGGTGAGATGTCGGCACTGGTACGATTGGTGATCTGTTTTTTGTCCAGCGTCACACTTTGTCCGGCAGCCAGACCAAGCTTGAATGTCAGGCCGCTTTCCTCAAGTGCCATTCCGGAGTACATTTTACCATCCTTCATTTCAACGATGTGTGTGCGATAGCCTTCAACCAGCCGTGCGTTGGGTTGCAGGATGGATTTCAGTATCGTGGTGGCATTGTCGCGTGAGCCGATTCCGCTGAGTTCCGGTCCAAAGTTTTTTCCTGTGCCATTGACCTCGTGGCACGTGGCACATTGAGGGCCTTTTTGGCCGAAGAAAATCTGACGGCCTCGTTCGGCATCGGCCCTGTCCATGGCCAGAAGAACCTCCGCCTCTGTGACTGGATTTGGTTGGGGATCAAGGAGCGCCTGACTAAACACCGCGATGTAGTTTGATTTGCCGCTATCAGAACCGTCGGTGGTGTTACCTCCGAGCAGGATAGTATCACCAGCGTTGAATCGACGGTGATACAAATCCATCCGCGCATCGCTGGTCTGGAGTCGCTGTCCACTGGGATTAAATCGATTAAGCCAAGTGGGCTTTGAGTTAGACGAAATGCGGCGATCGTGGGCGACGTATACGTCCACAAGGCATTTCGCGGTCAACGTAATTAGATCGTCTCCGCGCGAGCCGGCATCTTCGTTTCGGAGCATTAGGTAGGCTGCACCCTTTAGAGGATCAGGGATGCTCGTGAAGCGGTATTGGCGATCGAGGTACGCGCGGGCGCCCTCATGCAAACCGATGGCGACCCGAGCGGTTCTCTGGGTGGCTTCGGCGTTCAAAGTGACGATGCTTGTCGATTCGATGGGTAAATCAATTTTTTCGAAGTTCAATTTCACGATCGGGCCGACCTGTTCCTCATCGCGAAACATTGCGGCACGCAGTCGGGCGGATTGATTAATTGTGAACTGCTCCTGATACACCGGCGATCGGCCGTTGGGTTCGCTCCCGTCGAGGGTGTAGCGGACATGTGTATCATTGATGTTTGCCTTGATAGTAATAGTCTGGCTGCCAAAGAATTCACCACCACTTGGGATAACTTGCAATAGGTTGGCTAAGTCGCGCTCTACCTTGCTGAGATAAAGTGCGGCTACCGTTGCCACCCCGGCGTCGGGGTCGTCCACCAACGGCTTGACTTCGGTCGGTGTGATAAACTGCGACTCAAGCAGAGCCAGCAGTGCGGCTCGNCGTACCCCCGCCCGTTTGTCCNCGAGCAATGTGCGGAGTTCATNAGGCAGTAGAAATTCCCGTATNGCACTCCAAGANGCGTAAAATGTTAGGCGATCGNTTTCTGTTGCGGCAAGGCGAATAATATCCGGGGCNAACTGTTTGAGACTGGTCTGTCGAATGGTCTGCAGTGCAGCAAATCGAATGCGCTCATTAGCGTGACCAAGCGACTGGCCAAGTACGACAATCATTTCAGCTTTATCCTTGGCTTTTGGCAAGCGCACACGAATTGCACGCAATGCCTGCACCTGTTGATTTAATGATCCGTCGCCTTTGGCAAAACGGATGAGTGCCTTATCGACATTGGAGTTTTGGATCGNCAACTTGGTTTGATGCAAGGCTAGGGTCCAAATTAGCCAAGTTTCCTCTGCCGGAGTTTTGGCGTGCTTGGTCAAACGAATCAGCGAGTCACTCATTTTTTTTGTTGAGCGTCGGAGTAATTCATGCTGTGCNTCTGTTCTCCAACCCGGAATCGACCGTGTGATGTCCTTAATCAGGTCCTTTTGTGACCAAGTACTTAAGAATTTTCGGCGCTTGCTCGTAAGCCATTTGGAACGCTTGTCCGGTAGGCTTTCACTATGCCAGACCCGAAAAATTCGCCCCTCGTTGATTTGGTTCTCTAGCTTGGGTTCGCCTTCCCACTCGACTCCGTAGCCGTTACCCCAACCAAGAATCCAAAGCGCCCCGTCCGGACCAACTTCGATATCACTTGGCTTGAATAGGCTGCCTTTCGCATCCGCGAAAATCTCCAACGGCTTGTCTCCCGTGTCGCTTTGGAGGAGTGCGCCGTTCCAGCGTGGTCGCATAACGTAGGTGCACTTACGTCCCCAATCATTAATGAAAAATACGTTGCGATACTGTTCTGGAAACTTGTCGAGAGAATAGTAAATTACGCCAGTACCAGAACCGTTGAAAAATGGTCCGCTATGTGGTGCGGTGGGCAGATGGTTTCCGTCTGACCAGTTATAGCTCCATGTGTGCCCCCAACCGAAGTGCGCACCGAAAAATGGCATGAAAATCTTATCGCCCTCGTTTTGGTCGTTGTCCGTGCCGATAAAATCGAATGTGTCATTCATCGCCATGTCCCACGGNTTGCGGAAACCTCGGCTAGTGATTTCAAGGTTTTTGCCCATGGGATCGCAGCGAAGTATACCGCCTTCACGGCCCCAGTCGTCCGCAGGATTGTGATAGGTTTTGCGGTAGTTCTCAGGGGAGAAGGTTTTGGCCGGTGGCAGGTCGGGGGTGCTGTCTGGCCACTCAACTCCCCATAGTTCGCGGAATGGTTTTGGGGCAATGCGGCCGGGTTGAGTGAGACCTTTGGAGTTACCTTTGGACATGTACAGTTTCCCGTCCGGTCCCCAGTTGAGTCCATGCAGTGAGTGCTCGACATTGCCGAGATCGGTGTAGATTCGAATGTATTCGTCGGCGACGTCATCCCCGTCGGTATCTCGCACGACGGTGAAGTCCGGCGCGTTGGCCACGTACAGATCGTTGCCTTTCCAAGCCAGCCCGTGAATACTGTTGAAACCTTGCGCGAATGTTTTTGCCGCGTCAGCGANGCCGTCATCGTCGTGGTCAATGAGGATTTTGATAGAATCCCCGGGCGTGTCTTTTTTTGGTTTTCGGAATTGTGGTCCCTGTGCAACGTATGCTCGGCCTATCCGGTCGAACGCGATACAGGTTGGGTTACGAATGAGAGGTTCGCTGGCGTAAAGACTGATCTCAAAACCTTCTGGCAGCGTAGGGAACCGAGACTTGTGGGTATCAAGATTGGTAGTGTCCGCAAAGACAATTGGAATCGAAAAGGCGGCGAACATCACGAATATTTGTAATGATCTCATTAGAATAATAGTCGCCTAAAAAAAGGCGTGATATTACCAAATAGTTTTTTTTAAGATAAGTCGCTTAGCCCAGATTAAGCGGGCCACCTTGGCTGAGTGATTTGTTACCAAAGGAGTCGATGTGGTGACCCACGCTGTGTGCTAATGTCATTAGGAAACGATTGTGGGCGACTCCCTCAAGGTTCAGGGAACGGCCCATCTGAAAGTCCAAGCCGTTGCCGATCAAGACAAATGGAATGTTTCTAAGTGTGTGGCTATTGCCTTTACCCAATTCGTTGGTCCAGACGATGGTGGTGTTGTCAAGAAGACTTCCGTTGGTGCCAGGTTCTGGTGTTTCGGCCAATCGTTTTGCCATGTAGGCCAGTTCGCTAGCAAACCACTTGTTGATGCGCGTGAGTTTTTCGACTGCTTCTGCGTTCTTATCCGGTTCGTGGGACAGCCCATGGTGTCCGTCTTTAATGTCGAGCCAATTCATACGCGCTTGGCCAACAGATTTCGTATACTGGAGTGTGCTTACTCGGGTAAAGTCGTTGACGAAGCTGTTCACCATAAGATCGATCTGCATCCGGCTCAAGCGGGGGACATTGTCATTTTGGTTGGTGATGCCAACCTCAAACTTCGGTGGATTGCTGACCAAGGATTTACCGTCCGCCTGACCAAATTCCTGTTCCATTTGGCGGACGAACTCCGNGTGTTCATCAAGCANCCGCTTGTCTTCTGTNCTGATTGATTTTGAGACGCGCTTGAGATCATCTCGGACAACGTCCAGTATGCTTAAAAGGCTATCGCGATCGCGCAGTTGGCCGTATAGCCTTTGGTACATTTGGTAGGGATCGTCAGTTGGCGCAACCGGCTGATTGGGTCCGGCATATGACATGCGTGTCCAGGGGTCAGCCCGGTCAGAAACACCAATGCCGAACTCAAGCGAACCAAACCTAGTTCGAGTGGTNTTACGGCTTTGAAAAAAGTTTTTTATTTCCTGATCGATGGATATGCCCTTGGACCACCCTGCAGGGGTGTCGGAGCCGCCTTGGATGTTGCCTGGGAATAATTCAATGCCGGTCAGCAGGCAACTCATGCCGCGCATATGGCTGTCGCCGTCACCACGAACTTTGTTGTTGAGGCCGTTAAGTATGAGCATACGATCACGAAACGGTGCGAGCGGTTTCATGATTTCCTTCAGCTCAAACTTNCTGCCGATGGCATCCGGCCAAAAGTTTTTCGGGATGGTGCCGTTTGGACTGAACATCACCACGAGGCGCTGTCGTCGAGGTGNGGTTTTGGCAAGGCCAAGGCTTGGAAGGCCAACTATGAAGGGGAGTGTCGAGGCGGATACTCCGAGGTCTCGGACGAACTGTCTGCGATTAATCTGATTCATGGCTATTCCTCTCCGGCTTGTTTGGGCAGCTCTAGTCCCTGCAAGGCGGCTATGACTGCGATCTCGGCCAGTAAAAACTGAATATTGAAGCGGGCCTTGGCGAAGTCATCATACAACCGGTTCAAAACCAAGGAACCGTAGGCCCTAATTGATTGCTTGGCAACTTGATTAAATAGCATTTCGACGAAGCCTTCGTGGGCACTGCGGCTCTCCATTGCGTGACGGGCGAGGTCGGACGGGCCGCTTATGTGCATTGGGGTTCCGTCAGCGGTGAGGTAATCTGATGCTGTCAGGATTGGTTTNCCTTTTTCGGTATGGCGCTGCCGCCCGATGCTGTCAAACTNCTCGAGCGAGAATCCTAATGGGTTAATTATGCCGTGGCAGGTCATGCAGGCATCTGCTTTGGTGATTTGTGTGATCTTCTCGCGCATTGTAAGGTCGCTTGAGAATTCTTCATCCTTAAATACCACCGCTTCGGGAGGNGGCTTGAGTGANCGTCCAAGTAGGCTTCGGGTTACGAATACACCACGGTGAATTGGCGATGTGCCGTTGTGGTACGAGTAAAGTGTAAGCAGATATGGATGCGTGAAAAGTCCGGCACGTTTGTGGCCTTTGAATGATACTTTGGAAAAACCGAGAGGCATGTCGTGATGCCGTGCCCCGTACAGTTTGGCTAGGCGCTTGTTCATCGGGAGATGATTTGCGATGAACAGGGTACGAAAATCTGCCCCGGCATTCTGCCATACTATTTCGTCTAGGAAGATGTTGAGTGATGTGCGCAGGTCGGCTTCGAGCGACTTGTCGTACTCGGGAAAAATCTCGGTGTCCTTAGCAATCTCCTCGGCATGATTGAGGCCAAGCCAATGGTGCATCACGTTGCGAATTTTGGCTCGAGTGCGGGGATCAGCGATCATCCGTAATGCCTGTTGCCGAATCTGAACGGCTGTGCGAAGTCGGCCGGCGGCAGCTGCCTGTCCAAGATCTTCGTCCGGCAATGAGTCCCATAGGCCNAGTGCGAGCCGAGTCGCAACGGCGTANTGATCCGCTTGGCCAAGGTCCGGATAAAGAAACCGGGGGGACTTGAGCGCTGTCAGGACAACCTCTTTGATAGAGTCGGCCACTGGCTTGCCNTCGGCAAAGCGAGAGCGAACAAAAAGTTGCTCCTCCTCAACCGTAAGTGGACGGCGAAATGCCCGCTCCACAAAGCGACGGCCAAANTGTTGNGCCTTGATCAGTTGGCCGGGAGCATTAGNTGANATGCCGGCTAGTTTGTNCAGATGATCGACTACCCAGTTGGCGGTCTCGATAGCGGCGTATGTAGAGGCTTCGTCCCATTTTTTTGAAACCGTGCTTCCTCGTTCGTAGCCGATGCTACTGTCATCCGGCGGGAACGGCTGTTGCAAAACAAACGTGCTGCNAGTGGAGTCCGGTGAGAGATTGCGTGCAGGCAAAAGCTGACGCGCACCATGTGGAGGATGCCATTCGAGTTTCACCGATGCACTTTTACTCTTGTACTTAAAATACTCGAGTTGAATCGGATAGGCGCGTCCTCCNATTAGGCGAACGATNCCGCTGAGTTCACGACTTTGACCGCTGGAAACCCAGCCTTCAATCAGTTTCATATCCATGTTATTAACCCAAAGTCTGACGCCGTTCTTGCTTGTGACGATGAATCTGTAATCGCCGGTTTCTTCTGCATGGATCGACCCTTTCCAACGTATTGAGAACTCCTCCGTTTTAAAGTTTGNGTTATCTGGAAAAGGGGTTTCGAAGCCGTAATCGAAGTCTATTGTACTGTCGATTCGATTTACGGTCTGCTTGTTTCGTCCGATACCNCGATTATTGTAGTACTCAGCTTGGATCCCTCCTTTTTTCACAAAGGATGAATTACCGGTGAAGCTTCCAATCAGGTCAGAAACCGAGTGCAAAAACTGGCGGTTGGTTAGTCGAGTTAACTCGATTCTAGGGGGATTATTCCTCGCCTGAGCTTCCGGCGAATAAAACGCATTAAAGATATATTTTGCTACTAGTAGAGCATCGTCGTCGACACACTTTTTCGGATCATCCTCAGGCATGGTGCGGGTGATGACACGTGCTAGTTTCTCAATCGGCCAATCGCCGATAAGCGGTTNATCATATTCACTNTCCACGCCTTGTCCTTTTTCGCCGTGACATTTCGTACATTGCTTTGCNTAGANCAACTCGCCCGATAAGGTCGGCTTAGCTAGGACAGTCGCTGGCGAGAGTAAACTCACGACTATTAAGCTAACAGCTTGGACAAAGCTTGGAGCTGTATTTCGCACAATGGTTTAAACGCCTAGTAGCTGGATAGAATTCAATGCAGTAGCAACCTGCTAGGCCAANGCTACTCCTTCAGGTGTCGATTTGCGAACTGGATGAACTGTTCCCAGTCGTAGGGATCAACGGAGTGGCCACCGGTACGAATGTGATATCCGATGTCACCGCTAAGCAGTGGTTGGTTGGCGGTTGGTAGATCGGTAGTTGCCAGTGGTGTTTTGCCAAGGAGACGATAGACCGGAGCTGCATGGTTGGCGGACTGAAATTCGCCGTGAGGGTCCGCCCAGGTGTCTGCGGTGGCGCTGGCAACATATACTGGCCGTGGGGCAATCAGTGACAGTAGCATGTGCTGGTCTACCGGGAGGTCATCTTCGCGATCGTTGAATTTTCGAGCGTTAATACTAAGCCAATGGGGGAACCGATTCAGCTTGGCCATCGTCTCGCCGTACTTGCGTCGCCATAAAGCCGCTCCGCCGCAGCCAGACTGGGCCGAAATTGCCAAAGCGAATCGTTCGTCCTGGGCGGCCGCCCAGAGCGTGGCTTTACCCATTTTTGAATGGCCCATGACGGCCACTCGATTGTGGTCGATGCGTTTGTTTGTCTCAAGGTAATCTAGCGCCCGCATGCCGGTCCAGGCGTTGGCGCCGAGAACACCCCATTCATGAGCCTTAGGGAAACTTTGTCCGTCTCGAAAAAAAAGTTTGTGAATGCCTCGACCAAATGACACCTCATTGTGTCCGACAAGATCACCGTGATAAACTGACACATAGCCGTAACCGTTTGAGATTAGGTCCGCAAGTGGCACCCCGTTGCGGAGCCAACCTTTTCGGCTTGTACTCAATTGAAAACTGGTTCCCCGTGGGCTGTCAAAGCTTAGCATCATGAAGGCCGGCGCCGGTTTATTAGTGTGATTGGGGATGAAAACAATCAAATGAGTTTNTGCCGCACCTTTCCGGTTTTTAAAACGGATGGAGATGTCAAGCTTGGTTGCCTTCCCATCTAGGAATGCCTTGTCTTCCTGGATTAGATGGTATGTTTGCTCAATCGGATCAGGTGGCACTGGTACTGCACCATAGATGAAGTTTGCAAACATCGAAAGAATNTGCGGTCTGCGAANGTTCCTCCATTGNTTGGCAGATGTAACNTTTTTTCCCTCTGCGGTGATCAATGGATCGGGTAGATCGTAGTGGGCAATTCGGGATTCNTCGTAGTTGACGTCATTGTCAAACTCCTTCAGTTCCCTTGCGTTGGCACAACTATATGCCAAGCCAAGGGCNGTTGTGAAAACAAGNCAATTTCGAAGCATAATCAGGCCTGATACTATGGACAGGTCATCGCTTGGCCAAGCGCTGAATTTGTTTTAACCAGTCAACGTGATTTGGNATAGGGGATTATGATAGTATATGCCAACGATCTGATTGCTTTTCATGGTTTACCCCANCCCTTCGCTTTACTTGTCAATTAANCGTAGGTAATCTCTNGCATAGAATCGAACCGTCATGACTCAATTCGAACAATGCTATAGGTTTACTAGATTACTTCCACCATTTCCTATATGCATCGCAAATATTGTCTTTATTATCGGCTGTTTGAGTGGATGTTCAAAGAGTTCTACAGATAAATCGAGCATCTATTCCGTGCGTAACGTTTATCCAGGCGGTGATATTCAAGCTGTTCTCGATGAAATTTCTAATGAAACTGGCAATAAACATGTCAAGGTCCACACAGGTGTATATCGCCCTCGCAAGCATGGCCAAGCGTTGATCTGGCTAAATAAGCGGCACGATGGAATTACGCTTGAGGCTGTTGGGGAGGTTATCTTGACAGCCGCCAATGCCGAAATTGCGAACAAAAAGCACGAAGGCTTTCCGGCGGTGGTGAACCATGTGGTCTATTTTGGAGACGGCATTACTCGAAATACAATTTTCAAAGGATTCAAGGTCACAGGGGCAAATAATTATGTAATTGGGTCTAACGAATCGGGTGTGATCCAACCTGAACTTTCGGAGCCAAGGTTAGATATAAATAAAAACATTTTCTTCTATACGGACGGGGGTGGAATCAAAATATTTGGACGCTCTTATCCCGTAATTGAAAATGTTGAGGTATACAACAACTATTCTAGTCCGTGTGGTGGTGGAATTTCTATTGATCACCGCGATTATATGGAAGGTTCTGTGTTGCTCAAAAACTGTATCTTCCGCAACAATAGTTGCCCTGTCACGGGTTCGGCAGTGGATTTGTTATGGGGCAGTTCAGCAGTCATTGAGAATTGCCTATTCGTGGGAAACATGTCAAACGGCCCATTGGATGAGCGAAGTGCGAAGGTCGGTAAATGGAAGCCCAAGCATGGTGCGGGAGCTCTTACACTGTTTCCTGGCTCAAAAGTGATCGTTCGGCATTGTACTTTTACGGGAAACAGAAATGGTGTGGACGATTCCGGCACAGGAAGCATCTACGAGGACTCAATTTTTTGGATGAACAATGCTAAGGGTGGTTGGCCAACAGGAGCACGCTACGAACTAGATGTTAAAAATACAAGTGTTGTTCGCCGTTGTTTCATTAACGGCGATATAATTGATCTTAACGGTACTCTGGATTCAAGCAACAATTCGATTGGTTGCCCAGACCCTCAATTCGATGATTTTTTTCGACCACTTGCCAAAGATTTCATCGGCGTAGGCTATCGTCCCATTAATGATTAGCTACATCATGATGAGGAAAGTATTCAGAGCGATTATTGTTCCCTAACTTCTATCGTTTCATTTATATTAATTGGCCCTTTAACAGTTTGCTTGTTGCCTGATGGCCAAGTGACTTTGATTTCATCGACGTGCGTTGCCTCGTTAAGACCGAAGTAGAGGGGGTATAGACTTTGCGATAAATATCCCGATTGGCCATCGTGTACTTTCATATATGTTTGTGAGCCAGTGCTAACTCTAACTACTGCGCCCAAACCGTCTCGGTTCGATTTCTTACCAACTAGTTTCACTTTCAGGTAGTTCAGCTTTTCATGCTTTTCTGATAGATTGCTGATCAGGACCATGGGTCGGGAATTAAATTCGTTGGTTACGATATCCAGATCGCCATCATTATCTAGATCAAACATTACCGATGATCGCGTACCCAAAGCCGACCATATCACTACGCGGCCCGATCGGCCTTTTGCCAGTGGGTGGTCTTTGTCCTCGCCGTCGCAGTCGAGTTCAAACCAAGGTTCGGCGAAGCGACCATCACGTCTCGGTTCGACTCCAAGTATGAATTCGCTACTTAAAAATTCCGACCCCTGGTTGTTTAGAAGCAAACTGTTAACAGCATAGCGAAACGGAAAATTCATGCTGGAAGCAATAAACACATCTTCAAATCCGTCGGCATTAATATCCCCAACGCTTATGCCCCAAGGCCAGTAATTTTCGGCTCCGATTTGATCAGACACCTCTTTAAATTTTCCTTTACCATTATTACGGTAGAAGGCGTTTCCCCATATACTCTTGCCTTGTGTAAGTAGCATGCTTTCGGGCCACTGTTGTCTGGACTTGTAGTTTTCACGTTCAGGTCCAACTTGTTCGCTCATGTCGGAATGCATATCTGTTATGAACAGATCCATGTCGCCGTCATTCTCGAAGTCGAATGTTTTGATACCCATTGCTCCCCACGGCGTGAGTGGAAACACCTCGCGGCTCTTTTTTTCGAAATACTTACCCTCGATATTTACATAGTACTGATCATTTCCTTGCATGTTTAACAAGTACAGATCAATCCAGCCGTCTTGATTAAAATCAACAGGGCTGGCATCGCCAGACCAACTTTCGTCATGCAAATTTAGTTTCTTCGAAACATCAATGAATCGATTGTTACCCTGATTCTCGAACAAGATGCTCCTCTCACTTCGTTTTTTTTCTGGCAAATGGCCTGAAAATGCATCGTTAAATCCAGCGAAGTATTCGTATACTGCCTCTTTTTCACCACGAGATTGCTCCATGGTAACTCTTAAAACCCTATCCGAAGTATATTTGCCGACGTTTGTCAGGTAGACATCGAGAAGTCCATCGCGGTTGTAGTCAAAAAACACGGCTGCTGAGGAGTGTCCTTTGTAGTTGAGTCCTGATACTTGTGAGATATCCTTAAACAGTCCATTGCCAAGGTTTTCAAAGAGCATGTTACCGCCCCGCACCGTGGTCGTATAGAGATCAGGGTCGCCGTCGTTATCGATATCCGCAAACGAGGCCGTAACACCAATCTTGTTTTCAACTGCCACTCCGGCTTGTTCGGTGATATTCTCAAATCGACCATCACCTAGATTCCTCCACAGTTCATTGCCGCCAGCTTGGGTTACAAAGTAAATATCCAGTTTGCTGTCTCCGTCAATGTCGGCGATGGCCAAGCCGTTACCGTGATCATAGTGTACGGGTTTATAGTTTTTTCCCGCATCATCCACAATCTTGTTTCGGAAGAGAATGCCACTTTCTTCGATGTTATCGGTGAAGTTAAAGTCGTGAACCACATTGAATTTATCCACGGACTTGAGTTGTGCCTCGCGGCGGGCTTTAATCCATGGCGGATTAATTGCCTCTTCCGGTTCAACTACTTTTTCCGCTAGCACTTGATTGAAGTCGTGATTCAAACGCGCTAATCCTTGTTTGGTTGTCATTTCGTAGATCCCTCGGATTCGTAAGTAAGGATCAATCAGTATAACTTTTGAACTATGGGCGATGATTGTTGCGTCATCAGTATTTTCACTAACCGGCAGCTTGAATCCGTCTCTGCTTAGTTCCCAAATAGTCTCGCGTTGACCTGTTAGAAACTTCCAGTGCTGAACATCGGCGTTTGCATTTTTTGCATAATTGTTAAGCACTTGCGGTGTGTCATGTTCTGGATCAACCGTAAAACTGATAAATCGAATGTCTTCCCAAAGAGGGCTGCCTCGTACTTGCTCTTGGAACTCTCCCATTTTCGTNGTCTGCGCGGGGCAAGTAGCTGTACACCGTGTAAAAATAAAATTTGCGATCCAAGTTTTCCCGCGCAAATGACGGGATCCAAACGTCCCAGCAGTCTGGTCGATTAAATCAAATTCAGGCAATAATCCCATCACCGNTGGGGATTTCTTACTTAGAATTATAGTTTCTGTCTTGTTGGGTTCGGTTCGCTCGAACTTAAAGTAAAGGACAAGTGCGATCAGAACAGCAATTGTGAACCAAATTAGTATTACTTTAGGTTTACTTGAAATCATAATATATAATTCAAAGTGATTTTTTTCTGATATAACAGTTACATTGAAAATTAAAGAAAATGTCCNTGAGTTATGAGTAAGAAGTCGTTGGTGTGGTCGTGTTTTGCAGGAAAAAACCAAATATAAATATAATGATCTGGAGCTGGCCCTACAACATTTGTTTTGTCCAGTCGTTGAAATCCGCTAGCGAGTGAATGATAACTCGCCCCATCAAATCATCGTGCAAAGGTCGCCAGCCGCACAATGGGTCTGTTANCAGTTCAAATAGTCCAATCTTCGAGGTGTGAAATTTCAAGTTATGGATCATATCCGGCACCGCGATTTGTTTCAATCCTAATTCGGTGTTGGACATTATATAAATGTAATCGTCACTTTCTAATGTGAGGACAACTTCAGTTTCTGCTGGCAGGTGCAAATCCTTATTAGAACAAAAGTCATCTGACGTACCCATTTTGCCGTCACGCCCAGGATAATGAAAAGTCCACTCAAAACCTCTGCCTCTAGCTTTAATTTTGATAGGAGTCGATAAATGTCTGNTGCCTATTAAAATCGGTGCACTAGTATTTTTAGCAGTACCAAGAAAAAAATCGAACGACTTGAAGTAGAGTAGCGCTCCGCAAAACACGATTAGTATGATAACTAATCCAATATGCAGAAAATTCTCAATTGAGGAGCGCATGCAAATTGGGCTGCTTACAAGAGTTATTTAACGGCCACGAGGCGCTTTCAGGATTCATAANCAAATTTTTAGGAATAAGATAATACAGCATGGGGTAGTGGTATGTTTTTGGCATCGCAGTGCCTTGGTTTTGAAATTTGCATTCTTGATTGTCTTCCCGAAGGGAAAATACGATCACAAAGAAAGTGATTCAAACAAAGTTTTTTTGTGGTAATGTGTTTTGAATTATTAATTTTTCGACNNTTTTAAGGATTTAGCTGAGTCGAAATTCATAGTATACATGGTCCATTAGATTGTTGATCTAAGTTTAATAGTCTTTGGCGGAGGAGGCTTAAGTCTCGATGAATATTTTTTTGTCTTCCCATTTTTTTTGAGAGCGATGACGAGCTGCCTTTTGTCTAAAGTGAAGTTTAGTTCAAGGATAAATGTTGCGATTTGGACGTGAACAAGTAGATTATCACCTGATATGTGCAACTTCAAAGAAAGGAAGGTTATAGGTTGCATTGCATTCTCTGTGTTTCTTGGAGGGTGTGGTTCGGAGCAGTCGGTACAGCGTTCCGATTTGGTGCCAGATACTGTTTCGCCCAGTCCTGTTGCCGAGTCGCCGGCAATTCCTGATCCTGTTGAGCCGTTACCGGTTGTCATGAACGATCCGTTGGCTCTTGAGTCGACGTTAGGAGACGTTTCATCGGTTATCGGTGAGAGCGAGGAGGAGTCGGTGGATGATATCCTTGCGGAACTGGATGCGATCCAATTAGACGGCTTGGAGGGTAATCCGTTAGGAGATCCTGATAAGGTGGTGGCGTTGATGCACGAAGGAAACTCTTTGATTAGCGATGGTCAGCCAGATGCTGCCCTAGCCAAGTACGAGGAGGCATTGAAATTCGCGGAGAAAGAGGGCGACTCAGATGTGTTTTTTAACATGGGCATCGCCTATAAGGCTAAGGGCGAAATCGACAAGGCTGTCGCCGAGTACCGGCGGGCTTTGGATCTGGTTCCTGGTTATGCCGAGGCGCACAACAATCTAGGCAACCTGTTGAAGGATCAAAAAAAATATGACGAGGCAATTATGCATTTCGAGTCGTCGATAAAGTTTTCCCCCGATAACCCGAGTACGCATAATAACCTCGGTACTGTATTTGCCATGAAAGGGAACGTGAATAAGGCGGCTGTTTACTTCGCGAAGGCAGTCCGCTTGAAACCGAGTTATATTGATGCTCGGCAGAACTTGGGATTAGCCTATATGCAGCAGGGTCGGCTCGATGCCGCCGAGAAGGAGTTAGGTGAGGCAGTTAAGATATCCATGGGCGGGGTTGCTTACGAGGAGAAGCGGCTTGAGGCAGCGAAATTAATGGTGGATCAAGCCAAGAAACCGGGTAGCCCATTGACTTTCGAACAACGCAATAGGGCTGGAGGGGAACTAGAAGAAGCAGAAAAGGCCAGTAGGATTGCCAATGCCAAATATCAGCGAAGCCTGAAGTTGTTTCAAAATATTCGAGGTAAGAGGAAGGGTGCTCTTTAGCGTTGATTATCCAGACTGTTTTTGGTTTCGATTTGAATTGCATCAACTTCCGGTTTTAGCTGCGTTCGAACGATAGCGTCCATTCGGTCGATAAACAGAATGCCTTGCAGATGGTCCCACTCGTGCTGAATGGCCCTGGCAAGCAGGCCGCCGCAACGGAATGCCACTTGCTCACCGTTTTCATCCGTTGCTGTTACATCGATCTCCTCCGGCCGGTTGATTTCGCCATACACGTCGGGGAAGCTCAGGCAGCCTTCACCACCATCCTCTTTTACATCGCTAGCCGCAATCCACTCAGGGTTGATAAGTATGAGTGGCATGTAATCCTCCGGGTTGACGGGTTCACCATCGAGACTCATGCGTGACGGTCGATCCTCCACGCCGGTCACATCAATAATGGCTAACTGCAATGGCCTGCCAACCTGTTGCGCAGCTAGGCCGATGCCTCTCGCTTCGTGCATTGTCTCGAGCATATTGTCGATGAGTTGACTGATTTCAGATGTTACTTCTTCCACGCACTCACCCTTTTGCCGAAGCACGGGATTGCCATATTTAACAATATCCAAAATCATTCAATTAATCAATTAGTCGGTGAGGATGCCAAGCGCCTCGAGGATGCGCTGCAAATCTTCGTCATTGAAAAACTTAATGTCCAAGGAACCTTTGCCTTTATTATAGCGCAACGCAACTTTGGTGCCGAGCCGATCCCGTAACCTGTCCTCGAGGTCGAGTATGTGGGCGTTTGCTATGTTTTTTGAGGTGGGGATGCGCTTGGTCTTGCTGGGGGACGCTTGGTCAAACGCGGCAACCCATTCCTCGGTCTGCCGCACGTTTAATTCCTTTTTGATCACTCGCTTGGCTAAGGCGATCTGGTCCTTTCCGCTTTTTAGGCCAAGTATTGCTTTGGCATGGCCGCTTGACAGTCGACCGTCGCGAACGTGCGCCTGGACTTCCGGCGGCAGTTTGATGAGTCTCAGCACGTTGGCTACCGTGACGCGGTTTTTGCCGACCTTGGTTGCAACCTCCTCTTGGGTCAGGTCAAACTGGTCCATCAACTGTGCATAGCCCTTGGCTTCCTCAATCGGATCGAGGTTTTCACGCTGCAGATTTTCGACTAGAGCCAGCTCGAGTGCGGTTCGGTCATTCACATCGCGGACAACGATTGGTACCTTGGTCAGGCCGGCAATCTGTGAGGCACGCCAGCGGCGTTCACCAGCGATCAACTCGTAGCCGCCCTCGCGCGGGCGTACGACCAACGGCTGCATGATGCCATTTTCGCGAATTGATTCGGCCAACTCGCCCAGTGAGTGGTCATTCATTCCGTTGCGAGGTTGCATTGCGCCCGGCAGAATCTCGCCGACCGGCACTTCGTTGGGCGACTCAGAAGTTTCGTGGGATTGCGGGTTCGCCGGTTTTTTTCTGGATGTGGTTTTCTTATCAGCCGAAGGGCGTGCGCCCAGCAGGGAGCTCAAACCTCGGCCTAAACCGGTTTTTGCCATGTGCGGAGATTGGGGGAGGGCGTGGCGGTTGTCAATCGGTAGCCGGTTGTTTGGCAGTACTGACTGGCTTGCGTTCTGCCCACAGAAAAGATCTCTGTTCGGCCAAAACGGTATCGCCGTCGAGTAACTGCACGCGCCAAGCGATGATTTTACCCATGGCCTTGAACTCATTGCCATCCATTATGACCGAACTCCAGCCTCTTTGCTGGCTTGGCTGGATTGATTCTACCAGTTGGATAGGCTTGGCTTCGCCGGTCACGCGTAATTCTATCTGAAGCTTGACCTTATTGACGCTGTTTTTGCTCCACTTAACATCGAACCGTATACCGGAGCAGAGACTGCGGTTGGCACGTAGTCGGGCCTGATAGGCGTCACGCTCAAGTAGGCTAGGTGAAAGCGTGTGCCGACTTTGCAAATCTAGCCAATGTGGTAAAACTTTGATGATCTTGCCGGTCTGTTCGGCATCAACGTTCGACAGCAGTCCGAATAGTAAAAGAGCAGCGTTGATTTGTAATATTCGCTTGAAGGAGTCGAAACTATTTTGAAAACCAATCATGGGTAATTTCGGGTATTACAGGCCGGTAGGGTGATCGATGAACGTCCAAGGCAGCTTGAACTTTTTGGATAAGTGCTCGCAGAGCGCCTTGACGCCGAAAGTTTCTGTTGCGTAGTGGCCACCGTAGAAAACATTCAATCCCAAATCCTCGGCCAGTGCGAATGTCCAGTGCGGTCCTTCCCCGGTGATGAATGTATCCACGCCTTCGTCGACCGCCGTCTTCATCTCAGCACCCGCTCCTCCAGTGACGACGCCGATTTTGCGGCAACGCGCACCACCCCCCGGCAAAACCGTTGGCTTGGCACCGGTAGCCTTGGCTAAGCGTTTGGCCAATTGAATGCGGGATAAGTCAAGCGTACCCCTAAGGCCGATTTCCTGCCCGCGTTCAGAGAAAAAAGGCCTTGGAGTCTTAATCCCAAGAGCCTTGCAAAGTTGGGCATTGTTTCCGAGCTTAGGATGCGCGTCTAATGGCAGGTGCGAGCTGTAAACGGCGATTTTGTTGTCGAGCAGCATTCGCAATAGTTTGTAGCGATTACCAGTCCACGGGTGCGTCGCCCCCCAGAACAGTCCATGATGTACAATTAATAAGTCTGCCCCTACGTCGATGACCTTTTTGACCGTGTTCAGGGTGGCATCGACCGCGGCGGCAATGCGGGATACACTGCCGTCATTATCCACCTGTAATCCGTTCACTGCTCCGGGCCAGTCTTCGAACGACTCAGGCTTGAGGGTGCGGTTGCAGTGAGCAACGATGTTGGCGAGCTTGGTACTTGCCATGAAGTGAGATAACCAACCTAGCCTCTTTAAGCCAAGCGGGAAATATTATTCGAGCCGTCCGAGTCTTGACTTTCGATGTGTTCGAGCAGTTAATTAGTGTTTTTTTGGAACCGATAGTCTATGCCGACCTACGAGTACGTTTGCGAAAAGTGCGACCACGAGTTTGAGTTGTTTCAATCCATTACAGCTGATGCGCTGGAGACCTGCCCAAGGAAGGCTTGCAATGGTAGGGTTCGCCGTCTCATTGGCACCGGCGCTGGAATCATTTTCAAGGGTAGTGGCTTCTACGAGACGGACTATCGCAGCGAAAGCTATAAGGCTGGTGCCAAAAAGGAATCCGAGTCGAAGAAAAATTCGGATTCATCCTCGAAGAGCGACAAAAAAAATAAATCCAACAGTAAATCTAAAAAAACCAAAAGCAGCGGTAAATCGTCGTCCAAGAAACAAGCGTGATTGCTTAAGATTATATCTTATTTTTTTCGGCTTAGTACACTGTGCTGGGGCGCTTGGTCAAGTGGGGCCGATTATCCCACAGCCGGCCGAGAAGCAGGTGAAGACAAAGCCCGAGCCGCCCGAGCCGGGGATGCCTCCGAGAAGGGTTCAGCCCAAGCCGATTGGCCAAGGAGAGACTCCGCTGGATCGGTTGCCGCCGGACATCAACCGGCTTTTGCAACCGCGCTCTGGCTATAAGACAGTCAGTAGTCGGTCGGGTCAGTTCGTGGCTTACGGGCCGATGTCGCCCAAGCGTCGAGGCGGTATCCTTGATGCGAACGTCAACACCATCCTAATTGCACCGGGCTATGCTGTAGTCACCGCCGAACGCGTTCGTCATGCGCTGCTGGCACGCCTTGGTTTGCCTCCGTTGCCAGGCAGCAGGGTGAAACTGCGTCTTGAACCGTCGATGTCTTACAAGGTCGCGGTACAGGTGGTGACCGAACGCCATCTTAACGGTTTCACATATGAATTGAGACTGCCGAGCGAAATCGGGCCAGATAAACTTATCCGTGCGCTGGTTCAGGTAACCTTGCTCGATCTGGCCAATCAAAAGCCTCAGCTACGTGATACAGAGATTCCTCTCTGGCTAACGGTTGGGTTTGCGCAGGTGCTTTTGGCTCAACCGGAACTGGTGCTTGTTCTGGGAAAGCCGGAACAGGGCGGGGTGGATAGGCCTACAGAGGAGGTGGTCAGGAATGTGCGCCGCCACGACTCACTGGCCGAGGTGCGGTCGAGGTTGAGCGGTCGTCGGGCTTTCGACTTTAGCGAACTCGCGATGCCGTCCCCGTCGCATTTGCGCGGGGATAATTGGAGGGATTTTCAGGCTTGCGCACACTTGTTGTTGGATCGATTGCTGGCTGTTCCACTTGGGCCTGCACGTCTGCAAAACATGATCCGTCATTTACCGGACAACTTAAATTGGCAAACCAGTTTTCTGAATGTTTACGGCGATCTGTTTGCCGACATGCTGGTGGTCGAGAAATGGTGGTCTGTGATGATTGTGCAGTTGACCGGCCAAAATCAGTATCAAAACTGGACTCAGCGTGAGGCGGTGGAGAAGCTCGAGAGCCTACTTATGTTGCCCGCTGAAGTGCGTTTAAATGACGCCGACTCACCGCTTGAAGCAGAGGTTACGCTTCAACAGGCGATTCAGGGTTGGAATTTTGTTGTGCAAAAGCAAACGCTCGTGCAGAAGGTTAACCAACTTCTGATCGCACGTCTCAAGATGCCACGGCAACTTATCCCTTTTGTTAATGAGTATGGTCGCATCCTGCAGAATTACGTTGCAGCCCGGCAGCGTATCGAGTCGTTTCGTCCGCGACGTGGTCAGATGCGACCTAAGGTAGCACCTGTAATCGACGAGGCTGTGCGGCAACTCGATTCCGTGGACCGGCGTCTTGCGTTGTTTAAGCCGGAAGCTTCCATCCCGAAATCAGCTACTAGATCACCGTTGTTTGGTCCAAATTAAACCATGCTTCGGGAGTCTATAAAGGTCAAGGTCGAGCGAACTGCTGCGGTTATTGATAGCCTCCGGCGTACCTATCCCGATGCTCACTGTGAGCTCGACCATGCTAACCCACTTGAGCTGCTGATCGCTACTATCTTATCAGCTCAATGTACAGACAAGCAGGTCAACATCGTGACGGCCGAACTATTCAAAAAATACAGAAATGCTTGCGACTATGTTGCTGTGCCGTTGGAAGAGCTACAGAATGACATTAGGCGCATCGGCCTGTTTCGAAATAAGGGAAAGAGCATACAGAACTGCTGCCGATCTCTGGTTGATAATCATGGGGGAGAGGTACCAGCCGACATGACGGCGCTGGTCGCTCTGGCCGGAGTGGGGCGCAAGACCGCTAACGTTGTGCTTGGTAATGCGTTCAACATTAACGAAGGCGTTGTGGTGGATACTCATGTGGCACGCCTTTCTCGCCGGCTTGGTTTAGCGTCTGGCAATACACCGGAGAAGATTGAGGTCGAGCTGCAAAAACTGGTGCAGCGTGATCACTGGACAATGTTTAGTCACTGGCTTATTTGGCACGGTCGACGACGCTGTTCTGCACGAAAACCAGAATGTGGCTCGTGCGAGATCGCCGTGCTTTGCCCTTCAGAGAAGGGCGGCGAATACAGGGAATGACCGAGTCTGGCCAAATTATTCGTGTCTGGCGATGCGATGCGGCTTCGCCAGCTTGGAACATGGCTGCTGACGAATTGTTGTTGCGAGAGGCAGCCGTGCTGGGTCAAGCGTTACTTCGGTTTTATTCGTGGAATTGCGTAGCATCGTCTTTTGGTTATTTTCAACGCTATGCCGATGTTGAGAAGTTGACGGAATCGCGCCCCCTCATCCGTCGCCCTACGGGTGGAGGGCTGGTTTGCCACGACAAGTATGAATGGACGTACAGCATGATATTCCCGCCCAACCACAAGTGGTGGCAGTTAAAGGCGGAGGAAAGCTACCGAAGGGTTCATAACTGGTTGAAATGCGCCTTTGATATTTGCGGTGTGCCAACAGAGCTTTGCACCGAAAAGCGTTCAGCTGGCCCCGGCCAATGCTTCGTTGGTGCGGAAAAAAACGACCTGCAGTATTGCGGAAAAAAAATCGCCGGGGCAGCCCAGCGCCGCAACAGAAACGGCTTGTTGATTCAAGGCTCAGTTCATGCCAGGGCAACTGGGATCGATCGCGAGACATGGGAGGCTGCGATGCTGCAGCAGAACGGATACATAGATAGTCACCCGCCTGAATCATTCACCAGTGAGGTGTGCGGCTTGGCCAAGCAAAAATACGAGTCGGACGGTTACAATTGTAAGCGATGATTGATTTTTGAATTGCGTTTGGCTAGACGGCTCATTCTAGGTGTTAGAAAGGAATCAACTTGTTTTTCCAATTTCACGGTGAGGCGATTCTAGCCTCGCTTGACGCGGGGTCCATTGGGGGTGTCCTCTATAATCCATCCTTGATTGGCGAGTTCGTCGCGGATCTGGTCTGACCTCGCGAAGTCCTTGGCCTTACGGGCGGCCTGCCGTTGCTCGGCCAACACGAGAATCTCAGCTGGCGCTTTCGCTTCTCTAGACTTGATGCCCAGTACACTGTTGATTTGCTCCCAGTTGGCCAGTTCGGTTGCTGCTGCTGCAGAATCCAAACCCGAAGAGGTGAGCTTGCGGTTGGTGTCGCGCACCCAGTCGAATACCGCAGCCCAGGCGGCGGAGACGTTTAGGTCGTTGTCCATTGCCTCCGTGAAACCCGAGATAAGCGGTGAGTCATTGACTGGCTCAGCCGTTTGCCCAAGCGTGAGCTCGTGTAGCTTGGCTGTGCATTCGTCGATGCGACTCATTGCGGTTTTTGCACCTTCGAGGTTATCGAGTGTGAAGTTGAATGTTTCCCTATAATGTGCGGAGATCATCAGATAACGCACTTCGCGTCCATCGAACCCCTTGGCCAACAGGTCGCGCAGGGTGAAAAAATTGCCGAGCGACTTGCTCATTTTTTTGCCTTCTACCAGCAGATGTGCCCCGTGCATCCAGTACTTGACGAATTTTTTTCCGTTACTATGCATGCAGGCACCTTCGCTCTGGGCAATTTCATCCTCATGATGAGGAAAAACTAAATCTTCACCGCCGAGGTGAAGATCGAAACTTGGACCGAGAAGTTCCATGCTCATGGCACTGCATTCAATGTGCCAGCCGGGGCGGCCCTCGCCCCAAGGGCTATTCCAGAACACCTCGCCGTCTTCCGGTACACGGGACTTCCATAGCGCGAAGTCGGCGACTGATTCTTTTTCGTATTCGTCGTTGCTAACTCGTTCACCTGGGCGCATTTCATCGAGGTTAAGATTAAGCAATTGACCATATTGGTTTCCGGCTTTGCGATATTTTTCTATGCTGAAGTAGACCGAGCCGTCTCCAGTACTGTATGCGATACCGTTTTTCTCGAGCTTTTTGATAAGCTTAATGATTGGGCCAATGAATTTTGTGGCGTGAGGTTGCTCGTCTGGCATGAGGCAGCCAAGTGTCTTGAGGTCCTTAAAAAATGCCTTCTCGAATTCATTTGTGTATTCGCTTAGCGACTTCCCGGACTCGTTGACGCGGCGGATAATCTTGTCCTCAACGTCCGTAATGTTCATGACGTGGTTGACGTTGAACCCACGGAACGTGAGATAACGTCGGACGACATCTGCGAACACAAAGGTGCGGAAGTTTCCAATGTGTGCGAAATCGTGCACTGTTGGGCCGCAGCAATAGATGCCGACTTTTTTTCCATCGGGATCCAGTGGAACGAACGGTTCGACCGAGCGAGAGAGTGTGTTGAAAACATTCAAGCCCATAAAGCGGCGACAGATTAATCATTCACTTGCCAAAGTGAAGCTGGAACCAATGTTGGGAGACAGAAGTTTAAGTCAATCGCGGGTCAAATGCCCATACTTTCGTAGCGTTTGGCAATGCGTTCGATCCCGCAGACGAAAGCGGCGGTTCGGAGGTCAACAACGTCGTCACGAGTATTAAAAATGTCGCGTATCTTGTTGTAGGCGTTGCGCATGGTGTCGTCGAGGCCGGAGCGGACGAGTGCGAGTTCATCCGAGCCTGTCGTAAGTTGAGCTCGGAGTTCCGGTGGGACGGTGGTACCAAGCATCTTCTCGAGGGTTTCGACGATTATCTGGCCACGCCGCTCCTCGTTGCGGCGTTCGAGATAGCCGAAGCGAATGCGGGCCAGGTTTTTCACCCATTCGAAATAAGAGACCGTAACTCCACCGGCGTTGAGGTAAGCGTCCGGGATAATAACGGTACCCTTTTTGCGGAGTATTTCATCTGCGGCATATGTGACAGGGCCGTTGGCTGCTTCAGCGATGATCGGCGCTTGAATGCGAGCAGCGTTGTCTTTGGTGATTACGCCTTCCATTGCGGCAGGAATGAGGATGTCGCACTCGGTTTCGAGTAGAGATGCGCCGTCTTCGGTATAATCAGCACTGGGGCAACCCTTCACACCATGATGCTCAGCGATGTGAGCCTTAACCATCTCAATGTCGAGGCCATTCTCGGAGCGGATTGCACCGTCGCGTTCGATAATGGCTGTGATCTTAGCGCCGTCTTCTTCGCTGAGAAACTTCGCCGCGTGGTAGCCAACATTACCTAGGCCCTGTACAACAATGCGCTTGCCTTCGAGCGTGCCATTTAGTCCTGCACGGGTGATGTCCTCTGGGTGGCGGAAGAATTCGCGCAGGCCGAATTGCACGCCGCGGCCTGTGGCCTCTACACGGCCGTCAATGCCGCCGAGGTGGACTGGCTTACCTGTGACGCAGCCCATACCGTTGGCTTGCTCTGGGAATAGGGATTGGTATGTGTCGGAGATCCAACCCATCTCGCGTTCACCTGTGCCCATGTCAGGTGCAGGCACGTTAAGGCTGGGGTGGATAAGGTCTCGCTTGGCCAATTCCTGTGCGAAGCGGCGGGTTATTTTCTCAAGGTCCTTTTCACTGTATTGCCGGGGGTCGATCTTTAGCGCGCCCTTGGAGCCACCAAATGGGATCATCACTATGGCGCACTTGTAGGACATCAGTGCCGCAAGCGCCTCGACTTCGTCCTGATTTGCGAAGTCGGCGTAACGGATACCGCCCTTCACCGGTAGGATGTGCTCGCTGTGTACGGCGCGCCAGCCAGTGAAAACCTCGTACTGATTGTCCAGCTTGACGCCAAATTGGACCTGATAAACGGAATTGCAGCTCCGAATTTGTTCGGCCAAGCCCAGAGGCAGATCCATCGTTTCGATGGCTCGGTTAAACATTAGGTCGACGCTTTCGCGAAAGGAGAGTTCTGGCTGATTGCTCATTTCAGAAGGAGTCTTTGTGATGAAAATGTTCAGAAATGCAATCAATTTTAAATTTTTTAGTAAACAGAATAATTTTCTAGCAGAACAGGTACTACGTCTATAGATGGTCTGTTTCTTCCCATAAGTGGTTGAAATATCCTTTTCTTACAGATTGTGAATTTTTTCACAATGAAGTTGCCGTCACTTTGTTGAGGTGGTATCTTTTNTTTGGGTCTGAATCAGGTTTGTAACCTNTTTTTCGAGNATCCTTTCGTTTTTTGATGCNTGCTCGAGCGCAGTACTCCCCGTGGTTGAACAGATTTGCCATTGCTACAGCTTTGGCGACGTTCATNCTGATCGGGTTTGGNGGCTTGGTGACAAGTAAGGGGGTGGGGATGGCGGTGCCTGATTGGCCTAACACTTTCGGTTACAACATGTTTCTTGTGCCATTTGACCAGTGGATTGGGAAATATGGGATTTTTGAGGAGCACTCTCATCGGTTGATGGCATCACTTGTTGGGTTGCTGACGATCATTTTGGCCGTCTGGCTCAGGATGACAGACAACCGCAAATGGGTTCGTCGGCTTGGGTTCGGTTCTGTGGTACTGGTTGTGGTGCAGGGAATTCTTGGCGGGTTGCGGGTGACTGAGATTAACCCAAACTTGGGGCTGATCCATGGCGCAGTAGCTCAATTGTTCCTTATTATGATCTGTGGAATTGCGCTGATAACAAGTAGTTGGTGGCACCGGGCTAGAGGGAAAGACTATTTCAGTTTTGTTTCAATCCAAGGCACACTGGTATTCTTGATCAGCCTGATTTTTGTGCAACTGCTTCTCGGCGCGACAATGCGGCATCAACACGCCGGACTGGCAATTTGGGATTTTCCGCTTGCTCATGGTCAATTTTGGCCGGCGACAGATGAAGCCTCGGTCGCCAAGTACAACAACAACCGATACGAATTGCAAAAGAGCCTCCACGCAGCAAATCAGTTATATGACGCTGATGGTTACCCGAAGCGTTATCTTTCCAGTGGGAATGAGATTTTAGCATGGCATGTATGGCTGCAGATGCTGCATAGGTTGGGGGCTCTGGCAACGCTGGCCTTGGCAATTTTCTTGGTTGTCAAGACGAGGCGGAGGCTTGGTCAAACACACCCATTTACCAAGGTGGTTTGTATGATGTTAGCGATGATTATGGCCCAAGCCGGCTTGGGCGTCTGGACTTTGTTAAGTAACAAGGCGGCAGACGTGGCCACGGGCCACGTGCTGCTTGGGGCAGCTTGTCTTGCCTTATCTAGCCTTTTGTTGATGGCAGCCAAGCGTCTCGTGTTTCTGGCCGAATTAGGCAAATTGAGTAAGGACTTAGTCAAGCATGATGATTTTGTAGCTGTCGATTCCGGTCAAGAGGCAGCAGTAGCCGTGTAGATTTATTTTGATGGAGAACACTATTCAACAGACCGGTAAAAATCAGATGCTGCGGTCAAGCCCTTGGGCTGTCTTCACTGAGTTGGTGAAGTTGCGTCTTACGACTCTTGTTTTGATGACCACATTGGTCGGGTTTTATGCTGGTCTTGACGGTGCTACAGGTGGCTTGGCCCAAAATTTAGCCAAGCTGGGTTTTACATTGCTGGGCACCGGTCTACTGGCGGCCGGAGCGTCGATCTTGAATCAATATCTTGAGCGTGACCATGACGCACGGATGAAGCGCACGGCTGGCAGACCGCTGCCAACTGGGGCGATTGGCGCTGAGGCGGCACTACTTTTGGGAGGTTCCTGTTCCGTGGTCGGTTTGCTGGCTCTAGCTGCCTGGGTGAACCTGCTCGTGGCGGTGCTCGGCGCGGTGACGCTAGTAACCTACTTGTTTGTCTATACTCCACTTAAGCGTAAGTCGGAGTGGAATACCGTGGTTGGTGCGATTCCCGGCGCCATTCCGCCGTTGATGGGTTGGGCTGCGGCTCAGGGCGGGGTCGATCCGTTGGGTTGGACTCTGTTTGGGATTTTGTTTTTTTGGCAAGTACCTCACTTTATGGCGATCGCTTGGATGTACCGNGACGAGTACGAAAAGGCGGGGTTCGTGATGATGCCCAGCCTGGCCGGGGGTGGAGCACAGACTGGTAGGCAGGCGGTCAGCCATACCCTTTTTTTGTGTATTGCAAGTCTTATGCCGTTCACGATGCAACTCGTAGGGACGCTTTACATGTCGGGTGCAGTGGTACTGGGCGGGCTTTTTTTATGGTCAGCCGTGCGGTTTTCCTGTTGTATGACAGAGAACAATGCCCGTGCATTGTTTTTTGCTTCCATTATCTATCTGCCACTTCTGCTCGGCTTGATGGTGGTGGACAAACTCAACAGTTAGAGCATGGTCGGGCTGCGATTGACAACTCGGGGGCTTGGCCGATAGGCTTCCTAGCTTTTGGTTCGCGCAGCGAACAGAAAAATGTGTTTTTTATTTTGAATAAACGATGAGTGACAAGGTAGAGGCAACCGGGATACAGGAAGCGGTTGAGGTGCATCATGACGGTCGTGAGGAGCATCACTCGCATGGTTTCTGGCGGACTTATGTTTTCTCCACAGACCATAAGATCATCGGGATNCAGTATGGCTTTACTGGACTGGCATTCCTGTTTTTTGGGTTTTGCCTGATCGCCACGATGCGCTGGTCGATGGCCTACGATGGTCAGGCGATTCCATTCGTGGGTCTGCTGCTGGAGGCGTTACTCGGTAACAATGTTGCCCCAGGTGGCGTGATGATGCCCGAGTTGTACAACGTGTTTGGCGCAATGCACGGGACGATTATGGTTTTCATGGGCATTGTGCCGGCTGCGTTNGCGGCATTCGGTAACTATGTGGTCCCGCTTCAGATTGGTGCGGTGGATATGGCGTTTCCGAGGGTGAACATGGCCAGTTTCTGGTCGTTTTTCTTAGGTTGTGTGGTGATGACGGTTAGCTTCTTCATTCCGGGCGGTGCGGCGCAAGCCGGCTGGACCTCCTATTCGCCGTTGGCGACAGTAATTCCAACCGATGGTCAGACCTATTGGCTAATCGGAATGGTGCTTTTGATCACCTCCTCGCTACTGGGGGCGGTCAACTTTTTGGTTACAATCATTAACATGCGCGCTCCGGGTATGACTTGGATGCGGCTTCCTTTTTTTTGCTGGGCGCAGTTTATAACAGCGTTCCTACTACTGCTCGCTTTTCCACCATTGGAAGCGGCCGGTATCTTGCAGTTGATGGACCGTGTGTTGGAAACCAGTTTCTTCCTGCCGACTGGTCTGGTAGTGGGCGGGCAGGATGTTGATGTTAGTGGTGGAGGAAGTCCGTTGCTTTGGCAGCATCTTTTCTGGTTCTTGGCTCACCCCGAAGTTTACGTGTTGATTCTGCCTGCTATGGGAATTGTATCCGAGGTTATTGCAAACAACACGCGTAAGCCTATCTGGGGATACAAGTTTCTTGTTGGCTCGATCATAGTACTTGGNTTTTTGGCGTTTATTGTTTGGGCTCACCACATGTATATGACTGGTATGGGTACAGTGATCAGCGCCTTCTTCCAGACCACCACACTGTTAATTTCGATACCCTCTGTGATTATTTTAACATGTCTTCTGGTTTCGCTTTGGGGTGGTTCGATCCGCTTCAATACACCAATGCTGTTTGCTTTGGCTTTCTTGCCGATGTTCGGTATTGGAGGTCTCACTGGACTGCCCCTCGGTTTTAACTTCAGTGATGTAGCACTTCACGACAGCTACTATGTCATCGCGCATTTCCATTACGTGGTTGCACCAGGAACGATCTTCGGGATTTTTGCTGGTGTATACTATTGGTTCCCGAAGATGANTGGCCGGAAAATGAGTGAGTATTGGGGCANGGTGCATTTTTGGTCGTCACTCATTTTTATGAATCTAATTTTTCTTCCGATGTTCGCGCAAGGCATGGCTGGTATGAGTCGTCGTATGTCCGATGGCGGTGCCACATATGCATTGGCGAATCCTGACAATGCAGACGTAACAGTGGGCGCTCTCAGTGATACAATAATGGGCTTAAATGTTTCCATTTCGGCTGCAGCATGGGCAATGCTTGTTGCGCAGTTGCCATTCATTATAAATCTGTTTTGGAGTGTTAAACACGGTGAGAAGGTTGAGTCTGACAATCCTTGGCAGGCCACCACGCTTGAGTGGGAAACTCCCACACCCCCGCCTCACGGTAACTTCACCAAGGAGATAAAGGTCTACCGTGACCCATACGAGTATAGCGTTCCGGGTGCTAAGAAGGACTATTCACCTCAAGCACAGCCTACCAAGTAAGCGACTTATCCACTATGGAAATCCCCTATACGGTTAAACCAAGGCCTGATACAGGCCTATATAATGGCAAGCTGGGAATTTGGCTTTTCCTCGCCTCCGAGGTCATGCTTTTCGGTGCGTTATTTTCGTCCTATGTCCTGCTTCGTGTGGGGGCCGAGCCTGGCACTTGGTCGATGGGTCTGATGAACATCACCGTTGGTGCGGGGAACACGATGGTGCTGATTGCCTCCAGTATGTTTATTGTCTTAGCTTGGGCGGAATTGAAGCAAGGCAATCTGGCTGGCTACAAGAAATGGAAGTGGGCAACGATCGCATGTGCAGTATTATTTCTAGTGGTAAAATGGTCTTATGAGTGGCCTCAGAAATTTAAACATTACGATGTGTGGCTCAATGACGCAAAAGTGCTCAATCAGCACTTTGAAAAGGGTTACAATGCGATCGCATCGAAAGAGGGAAAGAGTGTTCAGGATTACGTCGAGGGTATCTATACTGTACGATTTTTCAAGGAACCAAGTAAGGATAGTAAGGATAATTTTAGTAAATCATGGAATAATGGCAAACTTGCTTTACAGGGNCACATTAATGNCTATGAGGAGGCATTAATCGATCTGCAGATTGGAACATGGGATGCTGATGCTGGAGTGACGGAGGAAAAGGCAAAGTCTGCAATCAAGACTGCTGGTGCCAACTTTGAACTGGCATTTGAGGGAAGCGCTCAAGTTTTACCAAAAATGGATTATAAAAAGGCCAAGGCCGCTGAGTATGCGCTTGGGCAAGCGGGATTCGAGGTGGCGCTGAGTGTTGCCGATTACAAGGAGGTATCGGCGCACCCGTGGGTGTGGCGCACCAAACGTGTTAATGAGGACATTGGAGGCAAACCTAGGGTACGCTCAATCACTTTAGGTTTAGATCACAGCTATGGTAAGGAAATTTCACAGCAGGAGGTTAAGATCGACACACGTCACATAAGCCGCCTGTCTTCCTATGAGCCCAAGCACAGCACTTTTTTTGGTATTTACTATACGATTACAGGACTGCACGCCGCTCACGTTTTTGGTGGTATCATTGTGATGCTATACAACATGCTTCCAATCGGTTTGGCTACTTGGAAAAGGGATCGTGAACAGTACACGAATCGCATTGAAACATTCGGTTTATTTTGGCACTTTGTTGACTTGGTTTGGATCTTCCTGTTTCCAATCCTTTACATTCTGTAACGATGAGCGACTCACACGATTCACCGGAGTTTTTGCAGCACTTGATCAGGCTCTTCTACATGGTTGGCGGAGTGCTGGTTGCTGGCACGTTGATCACGGTTATAATTGACGTGACTTTTAAGATGCCCCTTCCGGTCGCTGCGTTCATTGGTCTTTCGATTGCCTTGGTTAAGGCTGCCTTTGTGGTTGCTATTTTTATGCATTACAAGTGGGACAAAAAACTGATTATGATTACTTGGACCATGGTGCTTACATTTATCTTCTTTGCTGGAATGATGGGGTTAATTATGTGGGCAGAAGGTGACATCCCGCGGTTGGGGCGACCTGAAGTGCNTGCTATTTGGGTTGTGGCGGCGTCAATGTTGGGTTTGGCTTTGCCAGCTTCGTTTACTGTCCTGACCGTTAAGTTGTTAAGCCAACCAGCACCTGTTGAGTCGCCAACACCAAAGCCTAGGCGGGCTGCTAAAAAGAAGATCTGATTGATTATGTCTTTAAAGGCTTTCCATTTAGTTTTTATCCTCCTNTCGATCCTATTTACTTTAGTCTTCGGGATCTGGGGTGTGGTAAATGGTGGAACATCCGAATTGGTTATGGGTGTTTTATCACTGATTGGTACAGTTGGTATGTCAGTTTATCTTTTTTTCTTTCTTAAGAAATTGAAGCACATTAGTTATCTGTGAATCAAAAGCGCATATTTGGTCTGTTGTTTTTTGCCATGCTTTTTGCCGCTTGCCCAAGTGCTGCTGAGGCGTGTGCAGTGTGCTTTGGAGCGCCTGACTCGCCGATGACAAAAGGTATGCAATGGGGCATTGCCAGTTTAATTTTCATCCTGATACCGGTACTGGGTGGTGTTGGCGGTTTTTTTGTTTTTCTTTCCAAGAGAGGAAAGGCCTATGCCCATCTTCAGGATCCCGATTTGTTTAAGGAATAATCGTTAACATGGAATTACTATCTGGAATCATCGAGGCTTTCTCCTTTCCGGAGTTAGTTGCACAAGATGGGGGGCAAATCGATGGCTTAATTATTGCCATTCATTTACTCATGTTGGTTCTTTTTGTTGGTTGGATTATCTATTATTTTATAGCANTCTGGAAATTTAGGGCCTCCAATAATCCTAAGGCTGACTATAAGGGTGTTAAGTCCAAGACTGTCACTAACTCCATCGAGGGTGCTGTTATTGTGGCTGAACTGNTGCTGGTTGTGGTTGCAACGTATTATTGGAATTTTTATGTCAACGAGGCAGATGACTTCAGCGATCAGAGCGTAGTGCGAGTTACGGCCGAGCAGTTTGCGTGGAGTGCTCGCTATCCTGGTGCTGACGGGAAACTGGGCTCTCAGGATAAGACTCTCGTCACCGGTGCAAACCCGTTTGGTATAGACAAGTCTAAGCCATACTGGGAGGACGATGTCGAGGCGCTTAAATCTGATATCGTCGTGCCAATGATTAAGAACGATGATGGNACTTACAAAAGTGTCACCGTGGATTTGACCTCAAAGGATGTCATTCATTGTTTTAAGGTTTTGCCCCTTCGTGTCTGCCAAGATGTCATCCCCGGCTTGCGCATACCTATCCATTTTCGTCCGATCAAGCCGGGCAATTATCAAATCACCTGCGCCCAGCTTTGCGGCGATGGCCACGCCCGCATGAAGGGTGTTCTCAAGGTTGTTGATGAGNCCGGATGGAACGAGTGGTACAAATCTGAGCAGGAAAAGAAAAATACGGCTTCCGAAGAGGCAGCTGCTACGGTGACGACAACAGGTGACGACAACGCCTGAGTATCGTTTGGACTGTATAGATTTTCGGGGCGCCCTGAANGGGGTGCCCTTTTTTTGAACAATGTCACCCAATTCGAAATTGGCACACTGGGTTGTCTGGGGCGGCTTGGCCGTCGTAATCTTGGCCATCNTCTTTGCTTTTGTTCGCGAACAAAGCGGAGAGCCTAGGACTCCCTTGGCCAAGCCTGAATTGCCTGTTCTCTCCCAACTGTCCGACTTTAGGTTGACCAATCAATTGGCAAATCCGGTTGGCTTAGGCAACTTTAAAGGAAAAGTCTGGTTTGCGGATATCATTTTTACCCGTTGTGCCGGCCCGTGCCCTGCCATGACTCGACGCATGGCAGAGTTGAAGGAGNACTTCGTAGGTGAACCGGATGTAGTTTTTGCCACTTTGACTACTGATCCCGATTATGACACGCCAGAGATCATGCATCGATTTGCCAAACGCTTTGGTGCCTTTCATGAAGAAGATCGCCGTCAAGAGGATCACAGGTGGCAGTTTCTCACTGGATCCAAGCAGGAAATTGTGCGTCTGGCTGTCGATGGGATGAAGTTGATTGCCCGAGAGAAATCGCCAGGTGAACAGGCCTCTCCCGATGATTTGTTCATTCATGCCACTCTTTTTGTGGTGATTGACCGGCAAGGCCGTCTCCGTGGCGTGCTGGAAAGTATGGAGGACGGTTGGAAAGAAAAAGCAATCGCTCTCGCCACCAAACTACTGAACGAATAATCATGAGTATTCAGGACTTACCTCTTATAAACGCCTGTCTGAATGGGTTGGCCACGGTGTTTCTGATATTAGGCTTTGTGTTCATCAAGCAGGGAAAAAAAATCGCGCACCGCAACTGCATGATAAGCGCCTTCGTTACCTCAGCCGTATTTTTGACATGCTATTTGATTTATCACTTTAATACCGAAGTCGTGACGCGATTTGTTGACCCGGCGTGGTTTCGGCCGATCTACCTCATTATACTGCTTACCCATGTCGTGCTGGCGATAGTTATTTTGCCTCTCATTTTCATGACATTAAGCCGCGCTCTCAAGGCCCGCTATGAACTGCATAAAAAAATTGCCAAATGGACTTGGCCTTTATGGATGTACGTTTCGATCACCGGTGTGGTGATTTACCTCCTGCTGTACCAGATTTTCCCTCAACAGAAGGGGCAAAAGACTCCCTCGGGGACTTCGCCAGCCATTGAGGAAAAAGCAAATTAATAGCGTTGGTTTAGTGCTTGGGATTAGGCTCTGGGATGAGCTTCGTTGTAGGCGCGCTTGATGCGCTCTGTACTTACGTGTGTGTATACCTGAGTGGTGGCGAGGTTGGAGTGCCCTAGCATTTCCTGCACGCTGCGCAAATCCGCTCCCGCATCAAGCAGATGTGTAGCATAGCTATGCCGCAGCTTGTGTGGCGTGAGCATGGGATCCAACCTACAGGCGCTGAGGTAGTTCTTAAGTCGCAACTGAACCAAACGAGGATAGATGGCACTTCGTTTTTTTTCCGAGGCGAAGAAAACCGGTTCATCTGCGACGGGTGGCTTGGACAAGCGTTTCCAGTAGATTAGGATCGCCTCAATAGCGGGACGACCGATCGGCACCTGTCGTTCTTTTTTTCCTTTGCCATGCACATTGACGACCAGTTCATCTTGTTCAATTTCCCCAGCCAGCATGCGGCAGATCTCACCAATACGCAGGCCGCATGAATAGATTGTCTCGAGGATTGCCCGATCTCGAAGGTACGGCACCGGGCTAATAATTTTCTTGGTCTGTTTCTTTGCTTCACGTTCCGCTTCGAATTCACGTAACGGTGCATCGAGTAGGGCGTTCATTTGGTCGAGAGTCAGGAATTGCGGTAGTCTCTTGCCCGGCTTGGGAAGGGCTACCCCCTTCACTGGCGATGACTCGACGAGTCCGCGCCGCATCAGAAATTTGTAAAACGAGTTGAGCGCACTGAATCGCAGCCTGATCGCAGCTTGGCTCAATTCCCGTCGGCCTAACCACCGGAGGAAAAGGCGGAAATCGTTCCGCTCAAGTTCTTCCCAGCGCAACGGAGGTTCTAGGGACTCCCGGTGCCACTGCTCAAACTCGCTCAGTGCCTGTCGATAATTACGCTGAGTGTAAACCGAGGCGTCCTTTTCATCTGACAGAAAGCGAAAAAAAAGCACTGTCCATTCTGGTTTCTCCTCTAAATTTTCAGACGATTCCGGCACACCGCGGAACCTATCTCCTCAAACCGCATTTTGGGAGGGTAATTTGCCGTTTAGGCCGCTAAGGTGACGGGAATGACGTTGCGTAGGATAGTTTGGCTATTTGGTTTGGCGCAGGTGGTTGCTGTTTGCGGTTTGGCTACGGAGGAGGCCAAGCCGGCGGCGGAATTGCCCCGGAAGTTCATCCGGATGACGATGAATCCTGAGCGGCCTCGCGTGCCGCAGTCGCTCGACACGTCGATCGTCCGGTTTGTGCCGACCGATGAGAAATTGGCCAAGGCCGGGGTGACGGTCGATCTGATTGGCGTGATTCACATAGGCGATAAGGGGTATTTCCGAAAACTCGATAACAGTTTCAAAAAGTACGATGCGCTTCTTTACGAGATGGTGGCAGAGAAAGATAAAGCCGGTGGTGCACCAAGCCGATGGAAGGATCGTCCCGAGCCATTATCGAAGTCGGTGGGGAATGAGGTTGGCGAGTCTTCTATCTCAGAGGATAAGACGTTCGAGGCCGGCATGACAGTGATCGGCGGCATGCAACTCGGAGCGAAGGATATGCTCGGACTTTCGTTCCAACTCGACTGGATTGACTACGATGCTCCGAATATGGTCCATGCCGACATGTCGCCGGAAGAGTTTGCCCAAAAGATGAAAGATCGTGGCGAGTCTTTCATTACGATGTTCATGCAGTTGTTCATTGAGGCACTGGCGCAGCAGCGGACGAACAAGCAGCGTGGTGCGAATGATCTTGCATTGTTATTCGCATTTTTCTCCAGCAATCGTGAATTGGCGCTGAAGAGGGTGATGGCACAGCAGTTTGCCACAACGGACATTTTCAATAATCTCGGAGGTGAGAAGGGGACAACGATCATCACCGAGCGAAATCTCATAGCACTTGAAGTGCTGCGAGAGCAGTTGGCAAAGGGAAAAAAACGGATCGGGATCTTTTATGGAGCTGGACATCTTTCCGATTTTAGTCGGCGACTGGTTAACGATTTCGGCATGAAATTCCAGGATGAAAAATGGATCGAGGCATGGGATCTGCGGGTCAATCCTAAGCGATCCAGCCGCAGATAGCCTTTGACAGACAGGGCGAGGGATGGTGCGATGTTCGGAAGCAATTCGAACCATGTTGAAAAAAATCCATTCTCTATCGTTGTTGGTGGCTGCTTTTTTCTGCAGTCCAATCGCTGGCTGGAATACCGTCAGCGCCGAGGAAAAAAACCGAGTCTTCGAAATTCGCACTTATTATGCGAACGAGGGCAAGCTGGACGCGCTGCTGACGCGGTTTCGCGAACATACGGTGGCCTTGTTTGAGAAACATGGCATGACTAATATCGGTTACTGGGTGCCTACCGATAACAAGGAGAATAAGCTTGTTTACATTCTGGCATTCCCCAGCCGTGAGGCGAGAAGCAAGGCGTTTAAGGCATTTTCGGCCGACCCTGCCTGGCAGAAAGCATTCAAGGCATCGACCAAGGATGGTCGTTTGGTCAAGAAAATCGTTAATGAGTTTCTTACCGGGACTGATTTTTCCATAATCAAATAAACTCGACTAAGTATCTTGTACAAAACAGGGGTGACTTGCGTTCTGTTTCAGCAGGGCGTAGGCTTAATTCTCTTAATATTCAAGCCATGACAAAAAAAATGATAACCGATGCTGGCACAACACGTCGTGATTTTCTCAAGACCTCATCTACAGCTGCTGTGGCCAGTACGGCCACGCTAGGTTTGATCTCGCGCACCAGTGCTTACGGCCAGAACAGCGATACGATTCGAGTTGGGCTGGTCGGTTGCGGTGGTCGTGGAACTGGCGCGGCCAACCAGGCACTAACGGCAGACGATAATGTAAAGTTGACAGCCGTTGCCGACGTATTTAATGACAGGGTAGAGCGTGCTGTGACAGGCCTCAAAAAGCGGCATGAGAAGAAGGTAGATGTGCCGCACCAATTTGTTGGTTTGGATGCTTATCAGAAATTAATAGACAGTGGGGTGGACATGGTGATTCTGGCGACTCCTCCGGGATTTCGTCCGCTTCACTTTCGTGCCGTTGTCGAGGCAGGCAAGCACTGCTTTATCGAAAAGCCTATGGCTACCGATGCGCCGGGTGTGCGATCAGTGATGGAGTCGGTAAAGATTTCCAAACAGAAAAACCTGGCAATCGTGGCTGGTTTCTGTTGGCGCTATGAATATGAGCGTCAGGCGTTTTACGATCGCATTCTCGGTGGTGAAATTGGCGATTTACAGTCAATTTATGCGACATACCTAACCGGTCCAGTAAAGCCAATGGCGCCGGACTCCGCTCGCGATGCTAATTGGAGTGACATCGAGTGGCAGGTGCGCAACTGGTATAACTTTACTTGGCTCGGTGGCGATGGGTTGGTGGAGCAGGCAGTACACAGTGTCGATAAGATTGCCTGGGCCATGGGCGACACTCCGCCGATTAGCTGTACAGCCGTCGGGGGGCGCGGCATACCAAACCAAAGCGGTAACATATTTGACCATATCGAGGTGAACTATCTTTATCCAAAGGGAGTGCGTGCATACATGGCGCAGCGCCAGCAGCGTCGTTGTCACAATGAGAATAACGACTACCTGCTTGGGACTAAGGGTCGAGGTGACATTGCTCGGGGTGTCTTTATTGAGAACGCCAAGGGTCGCTGGAAATACGAGGGCAAGCGCGAGAACATGTATCAGGTTGAGCACAACGAGCTGTTTAAGTCTATTCGTGATGGGGAACCGATTAACAATGGCGACCGCATGGCTCTCAGCACGATGATGGCCATCATGGGCCGTACGGCTGCCTACACCGGCAAGGAGATCACCTACGAGCAAGCGCTGAATTCTAAGGAGGATCGTTTTCCGAAAGATATGAACTGGGAGACGGGCAAGCATACGCCTCCTCCGGTTGCTCAACCTGGAATCACACCGTTTATATAAACCGATGTCTAATCAACTCAATCGCAGAGAATTCGCCAAGGCCGGAGGTTTGTCTCTTGCCGTTGCCGCACTACCTGCGCTTGGCCAAGCGCAGGTAGCCAAGCCATCGAATCGTATCCTCAAGTCGATCAAGTTTGGTATGTTCGGAGAGAAACTTTCCATAACCGAAAAATTTAAAGTGTTGAAAGAGATCGGTTATGATGGCGTTGAGCTCAACAGCCCGGGTGGGGTCAATAAAGACGAGGCTTTGGCTGCGAGCCGAGAGACTGGTTTTCCGATTCACGGTGTGGTGGACTCAATTCACTGGGGTATTCGCTTGTCGTCACCGGACAAGGCCACAAGGAACAAGGGCTTGGAAGGATTGAAAACCGCGATCCGCGATACCAGCAAGGTCGGCGGTTCAGCCGTGCTGCTCGTACCTGGTGCAGTTCGAGACGCCAAAAACGAAAACTCGCAACAGGTGTGGGATCGTTCTATCGAGCAGATTCATTTAGCAATCCCATTAGCGGCACGTCTGGGGATCCATATTTTAATCGAGAATGTATGGAACGGTTTTCTCTACGACCCCAAAGGCGACGACAACCAGACTGCGCATCAATTGGCCAAATATCTGGACGAGATTAACAGTCCATGGGTGGGCAGCTATTTTGATATCGGTAATCATCAACGATTCGGTAAGCCTGCTGAGTGGATTCGAACGCTTGGAAAAAGAATCGTGAAGCTGGACGTTAAGGATTGGGGTAAATCAAACGGTTTCTGCAAGATCGGCGATGGCGACGTCGACTGGTCGGACGTTCGGAACGCGCTCGAGGAGATTGGCTTTACTGGTTGGTCCACAGCTGAGGTGGGTGGTGGCAATCGCGAACGGATTAAGGAGATTCACTCCCGAATGGACAAGTATCTACTTGGGAAAATCTGAACGATGCCCATAAGGCATTTGAAATAAAAAGTAGGACTCAGCCCGCTTTTTTATTTCGAGTTGTGGAAACGGATTATCCCTTCGCAGCCTTTTGTGCGCCCTCGGCGGCGATTTTGAGGCACTCTCGAATGTCGTCTAGCAGCTTGGGGTGGTCATTAGGCGTTTCTTCATATTCGAGACTCAATGCGCCGTCCGCGGGGAAGTTTACTTTCTTCAAGGCTTTGAAAACGCCTGTGACATCAAGGTGGCCCTTGCCGATAATCACGCCGTGGGTTCGTTTTTTCTGCTCGGCAAAATCTTTCAAATGGATCCCGTAAAGACGATCCCCAAGTTTGTTGACAACCTCAACCGGATCTTCGCCCGAACGGATATAGTGGCCCAAGTCTGCGCAAAAACCGATACGTTTGTCGTGCCCCTTAACCGCTTTGAGTCCATCGTCGATCTTATCGTACAATGCTCCTGGTCCGTGATTGTGAATGGCGATGCGAATATCGTACTTCCCAACTAGTTTATCGAGGCTGTCGAATGAGTCGGGCGAGGGGTTCGCTGAGATATTCTTGATTCCGGCCATTTTTGCGAATTGGAATGTCACCTCGTTTTTCGCATGGTCGGAGTCAAAGCCGTTGACACCGTGGGCGCTGATGGTCATGTCGTACTTGGCAAGTTTCTTGTTCATTTCTCCAACCTTTATCTTGTCCCTGGTGATGGGGAAATGAGCGCCGAAAAACTCGATAAAGTGGAGACCTAGTTTGTTGGTATGCTCCATTGCTCCATCGACGCCAAACCCACGAAGGGAAAAGCTTTGGATGCCAATCGGGAATCCGCCGTACTTTTTTAGTGCAGTCCTCTTGCCCTTGGCCGCGAGGAGTTGAGGGACATCAAACCATGTTGCCCCGACGGCTGCAGCCGCGGTCAGGGTTGAATCAATGAAACTGCGTCGAGTGATGTGTTGCGTGTTCATGCGGATCAAAGGGGCCTGTGGTTTTTGTACCACCAAAGTTTTCTGTCGATATGATATTGGTTTTTAAATTCATAGTGCAGATCGACATAGGTGATGTTGCTGCCGCCCTTGCTCTTTTCACCGGCACGGTTCTTTTTTCCTGAGTTGTGTCGGGCATAAAGCTCATTAGGGGGATTTGCGGAGGAACTGGGCTGATGCGGACCGCTTGCATTGTAGACACGTTCATGATCCCAATGGGGCACAACCATGTATGTAGCACACCCAAAAAAGAAAATTTTATCCTGATCGGTAACTTGGCTAATTTTCTTATATCGCTGATCAGATGGACCGATCATTTGCTCGTTTGCACCGTATGAGAATATTATATTCCTGTTTCTATTCCCTACCTTGATATTTCGAGTCCTCAACTTGATCATGTTATAGGAGCTCTCCACATCGGCGGGATCAGTGAAGAGATCCATTGTGCTCATGTAGCCGGCGTCATGCATGCTTGTTAGCCATTTTGCATGATTCTGCACACTATGCGGTGTGGTTGAAACCGGAAACCTGTCGTCATAATCCTCGGCATACATTGCGGTCGAGAGACCTAATTGTTTTTGGTTGCTCATGCAAACGGTTTGGCGGGCCTTATTTTTTGAGCGNGCCAATGCCGGGAGCAACAGTCCTGCCAAAATGGCGATTATGGCGATAACTACCAGCAATTCAATGAGGGTAAATCCTTGGGGTGTTTTTTTTATGTTATGCATTAGGCAATAATGTCGTGTGCTATTTTGCCGTGGACATCTGTTAAACGGAAGTCTCTTCCGCTCCATCGGTAGGTAAGTCTCTCATGGTCGATGCCCATAAGGTGCAAAATCGTGGCGTGAAAATCGTGCACATGCATCCGGTTTTCCTGTGCATGCATACCGAATTCATCACTGGTTCCATAGGTCATGCCGCCACGAACGCCACCACCCGTTAGCAACATTGAGAATGCAGTGCTGTGGTGNTCTCTCCCTACATTCTTTTTTTCTTTTTGCTGCGCGTATGGAGTGCGGCCAAATTCACCGCCCCAAATGACCAATGTATCCTCGAGAAGACCGCGTTCCTTTAAGTCTGAGATGAGGGCCGCGGTGGCTTTGTCGCTGTCTTGACAAAGCTTGGTGTGGTCTGAGTTGTGGTTCTTGTGGGTGTCCCACGGTTGGTTGCCATTGTTGACGTAATATACGCCCACATAGCGGACGCCACTTTCGACAAGTCGCCGTGCGAGCAGGCAGGAATTGGCAAAGGGAGTGCGGCCGTACTTNTCGCGGGTGGTGACNCTTTCCTTTTCGATATCGAATGTGTCCATTGCCTCGAACTGCATACGGTAGGCGGTTTCCATTGCCTCGATTTGCGCATTTAACCGTAGATCATTATTGCGCTTGGCTAAGTGGAGCCGGTTAATTTGGTTGAGTAGGTCAAGTTGCTGACGTTGCTCATGGTTTGTGAGGTTGCTGTTGTGTACGTTGGCCACCAATTTGTCGACCTTCATGTCGGCAGTAATAACACTCNCAGCTTGGTGCTGTGCCGGGAGGAAGCTGTTGCTCCAAAGCGCNGGGCCGACGACGATTTTGTTCGTGGGACGTAAGACAACGTAGCCAGGTAGATTGTCATTCAATGAACCGAGGCCGTACTGTAGCCAGGATCCGATCGAGGGCCGTATCGGTTGTACGTTGCCGGTGTGCATTTGTAGCAGTGCCGGTTCGTGGTTGGGGATGTCGGTGTACATCGANCGAATGACGCAGCATTCATCTATAACCTGACTGATGTGCGGCAGTGATTCACTGACCTCGATTCCACTTTGTCCATGGCGACTGAACTCGAACGGCGATGGCATGAAGCCGGACGAGTTTGGTTTCTTATAAATTTTGCCTGTAGGCTGGGTGTTCTCGTGTTTTTTCAGGGCGGGCTTGGGGTCNAAGGTGTCGATATGCGATGGGCCGCCGTTCATAAAAAGGAAGATTACCCGCTTGGCCTTTGGCGAGAAGTGCGGTCCCTCGGCANCGACGGCGTACGTTTGTTTGTGGCCGAGCAGACCTGCTAAACCAAGCGTGCCGAAGCCAGCCGTGCAGCGCCGAAGCATTTCTCGCCGATTAATTTCGGTTGAAAACGGGGTGTTCATTAATCAACGAAGCTCATCTCGTTAGCGGCCAACAAGGCGTGCGAATATTGTTCCCAGCGGTTAAGCCGACTCTCGGCCGGTAATTGGAGAAAGCCAAGCGCCAAGTCTATTTCTGCCTCNCTTGGCTTGCGGCTGTAAAGAATGCTGTAAATCGAATGGACCTGTTCTGCCTTTGCAATCGGGCTNTCACCGNAGACGCGCTTGGCCAAGTTCTTAGCCTGTTCAACCATGAAGGTATTGTTCATTACGAAGAGCTTTTGCACAGCTGTCGTCGTGTTGGAGCGTTTGGCCGCATGGACATTGGCGTCCGGGTAGTCGAATTGCATTAGCATGTCGTTTAGTTTCTTTCGACTGATACGGGCGTAGACGGTTCGGCGAACGTTTTTTTTATCAGTCAACTCAAGTGATTTCCCTCCGGTTCGCTCAAGGTTGTTGCCTGCGGCAAGGATCGAGTCGCGCCACTGTTCAATACTCAATCGGCGNCGGTTCATCCGCCATAGGTGTATATTCTCCGGATCTTTCGCCAGGTTGGTTTCCGTCTCGTTGGAGCGTTGTCGGTAGGTGGATGAGAGGATGATCTCGCGGACCAACCATTTCAGCGACCAGCTGTTTTCCATGAAACGAACGGAGAGGTCATCCAACAGTGCAGGGTGGCTTGGTTTGGTGCCGAGCCTACCAAAGTTACTAGGCGTGGTGACAATTCCGCGTCCGAAAAAAATCGACCAGACACGATTGACAATCACGCGAGCAGTTAGTGGGTTGTCGATTGAAACGATTGACTCAGCCAATTCCAGTCGGCCGCTGCCGTGAGTAAATGGCTTGGGCTCCGCTTCGGATAGCACTCTAAGAAAACGGCGAGGTACGATGTCACCCTTGGTCTCGGCATTACCTCGAAGAAATACGTTTAAGTTTTGTGGTTTCTTGTCGTGCACCATATGGATGGTGCCGATGCGTTTCTTCGCTGCTTCTGTGTCTTTTTTGATTTCGCTACCNTCAGCCATGCGGTCGACGAGGTCGGTACTCGCGAAGATGCCGGCGAGAGCGTAGTAGTCTTTTTGAGTGAAGGCATCGTACTTATGATCGTGGCATTGGGCGCAGGCTACGGTTAGCCCCAAAAGTGAACGGGTTAGCGTGTCGACCTGTTCAGCCCACTCCTCAGCCTTAACATCGAGGCGGCCGCGGTTGTAAAACTTGTGGCCAAGCCCGATGAAACCTAGTGCGGGAAGATCCTCGATCGGGGTATTCTTAATCAGGTCAGCTGCAAGTTGCTTGCGGATGAATTCGTTGTAGGGGAGGTCGTTGTTGAATGCATTAATCACCCAATCACGGTAGAGATAGGCATTTGGGTAAAAGAAAGCTGTGTTAGCACCAACTTGGTGTGCCTGATCCTCGGCGTAGCGGACGTTGTTCAGCCACATGCTTGCCATGCGCTCGCCAAACGCGTGTCGCTGCAGTAGTTNCTCTANCAGNCGCTCGTAGGCATCTTCGGTTTCATCGTTAAGAAACAGCGCCATTTCGGCAGGAGTAGGGGGCAGGCCGGTCAGGTCAAAATAAAGTCGACGAGCGAGAANGCGTCTCGTGGCCGATGGAGAGGGTGTCAGATTTTCCGAATCGAGCTTGGCTAGGATGAAATGATCGATTCGTTGGTTTGGCCAAGTGCTGTTTGAAACCGCTGGCATATCAGCTCTTTTTGGCGTCTGATAGGCCCACCATTCACGGGCTTTTTTCCAGTCGAACTGTGTGGGTTTTGTCTCGTCGGCTGCTTTAACGCTCTTGCAAGCAACAAGGAGCGAAGCGGTTAGCCAAGCCAAACGATAAAACCCAAACGGAACCCTGGGTGTTTTCCAGGTAAAAAACATTCCTAAAGCGTTGGCGAANATTATATATCCTTCTGTTCTGTTTCAATAAAATTAGTCATGAATGTTGAAGGTTGACCATGGGTCGTTTTGGCTTTTTTCTCTCCACAGATTTTTATGAAAAAAATGAGCCTTAGTTTGGCGTTTTTCGCCTTATCATTGTCTTTGTCTGCTGCCAAACAGCCGAACGTGATTTTGGTAATCACCGATGACCAAGGTTATGGCGACTTATCTTGTCACGGTAATCCAGTCCTTAAGACACCGCATCTAGACAAGTTGCATGCTGAGAGTGTGCGGTTGACTGATTATCACGTGGCCCCAACTTGTTCGCCNACGCGTGCGGCGTTGCTCACAGGGCACTGGACCAATCGTACAGGCGTGTGGCACACAATCATGGGGCGATCGATGCTGAGGCATAACGAGGTNACCATTGGAAAGATTTTGGGCGATGGCGGATATCGCACCGGCATGTTCGGTAAATGGCATCTCGGCGACAACTATCCCTATCGGCCGGAGGATCGTGGTTTCGAGGAGGTGTTACGCCATGGTGGAGGCGGGGTGGGGCAGACGCCCGATTTCTGGGACAACNCATACTTTGACGGTTCTTATTTCCACAACGGTGAAGCCGTTCCGGCCAAGGGTTTTTGCACAGATGTATTTTTTGATTATGCCAAGCGATTCATTACCAAGGTGAAGGATAGTGGTAAGCCTTTTTTTGTTTACCTGAGTACCAACGCCCCACACGGGCCGATGCATGCGCCTGAGAAGTATGCCAAGCCTTATGCGAAACAGGGTGTCAACGTGGCTAACTTTCTTGGTATGATTTCGAANATNGACCACAATGTTGGTTCTATGCGCGCGTTCCTCGAGGAGGAAGGTCTCGCCAAGAACACCATTTTCATTTTCACGACTGACAATGGCACTTCNAGCGGTGNCAATATNCACAACAACGGTATGCGTGGCCGAAAGGGCAGTGAGTACGATGGAGGTCACCGCGTGCCGTTCTTCATCCACTGGCCCAAGGGAGGCCTCACCGATGGACGGGATGTGGACACAATTACTTCCTATGTCGATGTTGTGCCNACATTGATTGATTACTGTCAGGTGCCTTCACCCAAGGGTGTGAAATTTGATGGCGTGAATATTCGATCACTCATTGAAAATGAGGNAAAAAATTGGCCGGATCGCATTCTGGTNACTGANAGCCAACGCGTNCGAGACCCNATCAAGTGGCGCAAGAGTGCGGTGATGACCGANCAATGGCGGCTAGTCAATGGCAAGGAACTGTATGACATCAATGCTGATCCAGGCCAAAAGANNAATGTTGCTGCAGNCAANCCCAAGGTTGTGGCTAGACTGACGAAATTCTATGATGCNTGGTGGGAAGAAATCGTGCCGACTTTTGGTAAGCCGACTGCCATATATTTGGGTGCTGACGCGCCTATGGCCAATCCGGTTACATTGACCTGTCACGATTGGATTGCCGATGGCAGTACTCCGTGGAACCAGCGCCATATCCGAAATGCCGAGAAANGACCAAGCAATACCGGCTTTTGGGCAGTGGATGTGANGCGGGAAGGTGAATATACGGTGGAACTGNGCCGCTGGCCTAAGGAAGCGGATGCCTTCATCGGAGCTTCGANGGAGGCAGGGGCGGATGTTCCTGGCGTTACGCCGTTTCGTGCTGTGCCTGGTAAAGCTTTTGTTGCGGTGAAAGCTCACCTNAAATTGGGTGGGCAAGAATTGACTTTGCCCGTGAAACCCAACGCTAAAAGCGTCANTTTTAAGCTGAAACTTAAGCCTGGACGTGATGAACTTTGGGCCAATTTTACTGACGCTAAAGGGACTTCGATGGGNTCGTTTTATGCGTATGTCACGAAGGTTGACTGAGCGGTTTGGAATGAATGGAGATGAGTAACCTCAGGGAGTTTGGTGCAGTTGGAGATGGTCTTACGGATGATTCCGATGCGATTCAGCATGCGGTGGATCAAGGGGATGGGTTGCTGCATTTTCCGCCAGGTACATACCGCATAACGCAACCCATCGAAATAAATTTAGCCGATCGCGGGCCATTGGGGATTGATGGCACGGGTGGTACGGCACGGGTGGTAATGGCTGGAAAGGGGCCGGCGTTTCGGCTTGTGGGCACACATGGAGGCACAGGCGATCCGGGTAGTCGTAAGGGTAATGTAGCCTCGCATCAGAGACTGCCGACAATTCGCAATATTGAGGTTGAAGGCACACACCCAGAGTCCGATGGGTTTGAGTTGAATGAGACGATGCAATCGCTGTTCGAAGGTGTACTGATCACTCGATGCCGGCACGGCATTCACCTCGTCAAACGCAACCGAAATGTGCTCATCAGTCATTGCCACATTTATTTTAACACCGGTGCAGGCATTTATCTCGATGGCTTAAACCTCCACCAGATCAACATAGCCAATAGCCATATTAGTTACAACCGAATCGGCGGCATCCGGATAGAGCGCTCCGAGGTGCGCAATCTGCAGATCACTGGTAACGACATCGAGTACAACAATCACAAATCCCACGGTACCAGTCCCGAACCGGCTGCTGAGATTTATATTGATGCCACCGCGGAAGGTGCAAGCGTTAACGAAGTGACAATTGCTTCGAACACAATTCAGGCTACGGGCTCACCTAATGGGGCGAATATTCTCATCAAGGAAAAGCCCGACCAGTCCCGCCCACCTGGATTGTTTGCTATCAGCGGTAACATCATCGGTAGTCAGGAAAACAATGTGTGCCTTATCGGTTGCTACGGCATTGCATTGAGCGGCAACACAATTTACTCCTGCACTCATCACAATCTGCTCATTGAGAACTCGCGCCTCGTTAATGTGAGCGGAAATACCTTTCGCCGTCACACTCCGAAATACGGTACCGGTGTACGTTTCATTGATTGTGTCGATATTACTTTCACCGGTTGCAGCATTTATGATGAAACCACCAAGGGTCAACCCGGCCTTAACGCACTGCTAGAGTTGGAACGCTGCGATCGAATCAATATTGCTGGNAGCCAATTCCTTAACGGTTTCATCGGAATATCCGCTGCAGAATGCAACCACGTTATACTTACCGGTAATACAATACATGACGCCCGGGCAAATCCAATTGCTCAACACGCCATCCGATTTGTCGGACAAGGCGAAGGCAACATAGCTGCGCACAATTCNATCGGGTCAAATGTCGGGAATCCAATCGACGGAAAGGTGACGATTCATTGAGCTGCCATCGAAGGCCGCTCGATAAAAACCGACTCAAGTTACGAATAGCATTATTATTTCTCATTCGATCTTTATCTGATGTCCGGTTGATGTTGTTGCGACCATGGCTTGGTTTTGACTCCTGATTTTGTTTTTTAAGTAGGAGGTTCCATCTGTCGAATTGCGGCTCGCAATGGTTATCATTTTCCGGCATCAAAAGCCCGTGCCATGAAACCATTTCTGACTTTTTTATTTGCGCTTGGACTGTTTGGCCAAGTGCATTCGGTAAAGCCGAATATCGTCCTTGTGTTTATCGATGACATGGGCTGGGGTGATTTTTCCTGCTTTGGAAATCAGGCGGCGCAGACGCCTCACATCGATCGCTTGGCTAAGGAGGGTGTTCGGTTTGAGCAGTTTTATGTGAATTCACCGATCTGTTCGCCTTCGCGAACAGCGATTTCCACTGGACAATATCCACAACGCTGGCGCATTACCTCGTATCTTGCGCATCGCGACATGAACAAACGACGCGGTATGGCGCAGTGGCTCGATCCAAAGGCGCCGATGCTGGCCCGTTCGTTGCAGCGGGCAGGGTATGCTACCGGGCACTTCGGAAAATGGCACATGGGGGGGCAGCGCAACGTCGATGACGCTCCGCCGATCAAAGCCTATGGGTTTGACGTTTCTTTGACGAACTTCGAGGGAATGGGGCCTAAGTTGCTGCCACTGACCCTCAAGCCGGGGCAGGATCCGGCCAAGCCGGGACGAATTTGGGCCGATGCCCAGCGGCTAGGTGGGGGTGTGCGCTGGATGCAGCGCTCGGAAATCACCCGCGGTTTTGTCGATGAAGCCATCTCTTTTCTCGATCTCGCCGTGAACGATGGTAAACCGTTCTACATTAACCTCTGGCCGGACGACGTTCATAGCCCATTCTGGCCGCCGGTCGCTAAGTGGGGCAACAACAAGCGCGAATTGTATCTTTCCATACTTGAGGCGATGGACGAGCAGTTGGGTAAGCTGTTCGACTACATTCGCGATGATGAATCTTTGCGTGACAACACATTGCTAATCGTCTGTTCTGACAATGGGCCGGAAATGGGCGCCGGGGTGGCTGGACCGTTTCGCGGATTCAAGACCCAATTGTACGAGGGTGGCGTACGCTCGTCGCTGATTGCCTGGGGGCCTGGTTTGGTTAAGGCGAAAAAAAGGTTCAATCGTGAATCTGTTTTCTCGGCGATCGATCTCGTGCCAACATTGTTGGATATTACTGGCGCACCACATGACAAGAATTTCAAGTATGATGGTGAATCGCTTCCGGATGTATTGCTAGGCAAGAGTAAAGCATCACGCAAGTCGCCGATTTTTTTTCGCCGTCCTCCCGACCGTGACGCTTATTATGGGGACAACGATCTCCCTGATCTCGCACTGCGTGATGGAAAATGGAAGTTCCTCTGCGAATATGACGGTTCCGAGCCTGAGCTATATAACATGACAAAGGACCGTGGCGAAAAGAACAATGTCGCGGCTGGTTACCCTGAACTCGTTGCTCGGTTTGCCAAGGCATGTATCGCTTGGCACGATTCGTTGCCTCCCGACAATGGCCCCAACCTAAACGGCAAATTTCGTCGTAATCCATCGAAAAAGCTCAAGTAGAAACAAGACACGCCTTTAACCGGAAAGTCATGATTAGCAAACGGATTGCAGTTATCCGCGGGGATGGAATTGGGGTTGAGGTTATTGAGGAGGGGTTGAAAGTGCTGCGTAAGGTGAGTGACCGAGCGGGGCTTGGTCTTGAGTTTGCCGAGTTTCCATGGGGCTCTGATTACTATTTTGAGCATGGCGCGATGATGCCGGGTTCCGCGCTGGAAACTTTGGCCAGATTCGATGCGATCTATTTGGGTGCAGTGGGGCATCCGCAAATCCACGACCACGTGACTCTCAACGAATTGCTTTTGCCGATCCGGCGGCGCTTTGATCAGTATGTATGCCTGCGGCCAAACACGCTTTTTCTTGGGATAGACTGCCCGCTCAAGAATGCAACACCGTGGGATATCGACATCGCGATTGTGCGCGAGAATACCGAAGGCGAATACGCTGATGTTGGAGGCATTCAGTTTGAAAATCTGCCCAACGAGATGGGAGTGCAGACGAGCGTGTTTACGCGTCGGGGTTGTGAACGCGTGATCCGTTATGCTTTCGAGCTTGCTCGTAAGCGGGGCAGNCAAAAGCCGGTTACATCGATTACTAAGTCTAACGCGCAGGGTTACGGTATGGTNGTTTNGGATCGTGCATTTGATCGGGTGGCGGNCGACTNTCCTGATTTTTCGACCAGATCGNTGCTTGTCGATGCGGCCGCAATGGANTTTGTGCGTACCCCTGAGGCCTTTGATGTAGTGGTTGCCAGCAATCTGTTTGGCGACATACTTTCCGATTTGGCGTCGATTATCACTGGTAGCATCGGTATGGCTGCCAGCGGTAACATCAATCCGGAGAATGATCACCCTTCGATGTTCGAGCCGGTACACGGTAGTGCTCCCGACATCACCGGTAAGAGTTTGGCCAATCCANTGGCCGCAATNCTATCGGCGGCGATGATGATGGAACACCTTGGTCAAGTTGCGGAGGCAGAACTGATCCGGAAAGCGGTTCTGTTTGTGGTCGAACAAGGTAAAGCATTGTCATCCGACATGGGCGGCAGTGCTTATACTTGGCAAGTTGGTGACGCCGTTTCGAACGCGTTAGATTTGGTGTAATAAGAAGTAACCTTTGGCAAAGCGCTTAGCCAAGGGTGGGCGTTGACGGTGGGGCATGGTGTCTCTAGGCTTTGCGAATGATCATGCATTTCTCGATTCGTTTCTTTTTTATCTCGGCACTCGTTTTTTTTGCCTTGTCTGTTCAGGCGGAGGAGAAATCGAAATCGATCCGGGCACTACTGGTTACGGGCGGTTGTTGTCACAACTATAAGTATCAGTCTAATGCGCTGATTGCGGGTGTCGCCAAGGAGGCCAAGGTAGATTGGAAAGTAATTAACGAGGGTGGTGCAGGTACTCGGGCGCAGATCGCGCTATATGATGATCCCAACTGGGCCAAGGGTTACGATGTCGTGGTTCATAATGAGTGTTTTGCGAATACGGCTGATGAGGCGTATATCCACAAGATTACCAAAGTCCACAAGGCTGGAGTGCCTTCGGTGGTGATTCATTGCGCGATGCATACATACCGCGCTGCGAAGATCGATGAGTGGCNAAAGTTCCTCGGTATAACGAGCCGCAGGCACGATCACCAGAGTCGTTACCCAGTGAAAAAGGTCGATCCAAAACATCCGATAATGATTGGTGTTCCTGACAACTGGGTTACACCTAAGGATGAGTTATACATCGTCGATAAGGTTTGGCCCACGGCCAAGCCGCTTGCGACTTCTAAAAGCGAACGGGATGGCAAAGACCACACTGTTATCTGGACGAACCATTATGGCGAATCCAAGGTATTCGGTACTACCTACGGCCACTCAGATGCGACCTTTGACGACCCTGTTTTCCAAAAAATGGTCGCCCGCGGTTTGCTGTGGGTCACCGACCGGTTGAAGGATTAAGTTAGGTCATCCCGTCACAAATACCGGATCGCCCAATGCATCCATTTTCGGTGTGACGCCAAGACCGGGTGCTTTGGATGCGGTAAGTTTTCCATTCTTGCGTTGGGGAGCATTATCAGCAATTGAGACAGTGACGTAGCTATTGAAGTCGGTGGAGGAAAATAGCAGCTTGCTTGGCGTGCTGTGTGCGAGGTGTGAGATTGCGGCGGTGATGATGTCGCCTCCCCAACTGTCTTCAATTGTCATAGCGATGCCGAGTGACACGCATAGGTCGCGTGCTTGNCGTGCTTTGGTCAGTCCACCGAACTTACTGATCTTGATGTTCACGACGTCCATTGCCTGCATGCTGTTGGCACGGAGCAGTATCGGCAGTCCATCGATGTTCTCGTCGAGCACGAACGGGTGATCGGTCATCTTTCGGATCGAGTAACATTCTTCGAATGTTTCACACGGTTGCTCGATGTACACATCGATATCCTTCACGGCGCGGACGACGCGCGCGGCCTGATGCATGAGCCAGCCTGTGTTGGCGTCGGCCACGAGCACGTCGCCACGCTGCAATTCAGCAGAGACGGNGCGGATGCGCTCTATGTCTGTTTCCGGATCGCCGCCTACCTTGAGTTGAAATTTCCGATACCCCTCCGCCCGGTATCCGGCGACCTTGCCTGCCATGGCCTCGGGTTCTTCCTGCGAGATGGCTCGGTATAGTAAAAAATCTTCGCCATAGCGGCCGCCGAGCAGATTGCAGATTGGCTGTCCTGTTGCTTGGCCAAGAATATCCCAGCAGGCCATATCGATAGCGGATTTCACATATGGATGACCCTTCAGGGTGGTGTCCATTTGGNGGTTGAGTTTAGCCAATTGTGTNGGGTCTTCGCCAATAAGNGCCGGAGCAAGGACTTGAATGCCGGCTCTGGCGCCCTCGGCGTAAGCTGGCAGATAAACAGGTCCGAGCGGACAGACTTCGCCGTGGCCTGTAATTCCCTCGTCGGTTTCGATTCTTACGACCGTGCTGTCGAACACCTGAACGGATTTGCCACCGGACCAGTTGTAGCTCCCCTCGTGAAGGGGTAAATCTATCTGAAACACACTAATTTTGCGGATATTCATGAACGCCCCGGCAGGTTCAGCGCTTCCGCGATTGAAATCAACTCGTAATGCGTTCGCCTAAGTGGCGACAAAAACATTGCCCGAAGCGGTGCTTTGCTCTAGCGAAACGGGCGACCGGATAGAAAACGGTGGAAATGACACTGGATATTGCAATAGTACTGGGACTGCTGGTTGCTGCCGTGGGGCTGTTTGCCACACGGGCGCTGCCGGTGGATCTGGTCACAATATTCCTCCTTCTTGCGTTGGTGCTAACCGGCATCCTCGAGCCGNCAATAGCGTTCGCCGGTTTCAGTTCGCAGATCATTATTATCCTTGCATCTATCTTTGTGATCAACGGCGCGCTACTGGAGGGGCGTGTGCTCGACACGGTTACCGCTTGGCTGCTGCGGGTTGCGGGGGGGAGCATAAACAAGCTTCAGTTGACGACNCTGTCGGTCGTTGGAGGCCTATCGGGATTCATGAACAANACGGCTGTNACATCTCTCTTCATTGGGCCAATGATGACGATCGCTCGCAAACTNAAGACCAGTCCATCTAAGCTGCTGATGCCGGTTTGCTTTGCGTCGATACTTGGTGGCACATGTACTCTTATCGGTACCTCGACCAATGTGGCAGTCAGTGGTGAGATCGCTAAACAGTATCAAGAAGGCTTAACTAAGTGGATAGCCAAAGGTGGTGCCGATCTGAACGGCGACGGCGGTGTTGATGCAGAGGACTACCTGCAATACGCAGAGACAAATAAGCTCAAGATTTACCAGCCACTAGGGCTGTTCGAGATCACTCCTGTTGGTTTACTGATTATGGCTGTGGGCATTGGTTATCTGATGCTGTTCGGCCAACGACTGCTTCCAGAATATCCNGACGAGAGTCTTGCCGAGGGGTTTAACATTCGCGAATACCTCTCCGAAATCGTAGTNATGCCAGGTTCAAGACTGATTGGTCAGCGGGTGTTCGAATCATCACTCGCAGAGATGGAGTTTCGAATCGTCAAAATTCTTCGTAAGAAGCGCAGTTTTGTTCCGAACATACGCTCGAGTATTGAAGAGGGTGACGTCCTTCTCATTTCCGGTGGAATCGAGGACCTGATGGCGGTAAAGGATGCCAGTGGTATAGAGATTCACGCCGAGACCAAGTTGGAGGATGAGTCGCTTCAGACNGAGGAGGTGAAGATCGCAGAATTNCTGATCACCCCCAAGTCNACGCTGATACGCCGNACTCTCAAGGAGGCTAATTTTCGTCAGCGATTTGGTCTAGCGGTGCTGGCAATCTATCGGCATGGCCAGTCTCTTGGACGGAAGTTAGGGACTATCCGGCTAAGGGCCGGCGACCTTTTGTTGGTGCAGGGGGCAGAGGATCGAATGCAGTCGCTTGAACACGACACGAATCTCGTGCGGCTCGAGGCTACGGAGGCACCTAGTGCGGACCGCCGGCAAAAGGGACTGATGGCACTAGGTTTTTTCGCTCTGGCGGTGCTGGCTGGCGGACTAGGGATGGCACCATTGCCGGTCTGCTTTTTGAGTGCCGCTGCGCTGACGGTCGCCACTGGATGCATCACCATGCAGAAGGTTTACGAGGTGGTGGATTGGCGCGTGCTTATTGTCATCGGTGGTATGACTGCATTCGGAGCGGCAATGCGTGATTCCGGCACGGCAGAATGGTTGGCCGGTGGTATTCACAGTACATTAAGCAGTCCACGGACAGTACTGGCTGGGTTTATTTTGCTAACAATGTTCCTAACGCAGACCATGTCCAACGCTGCTGCCGCACTGGTAGTGCTGCCGGTGGCGATGCAGACCGCTGCCACAATTGGCGTCAGTGGGCAGACATACGCGGTTGCTGTGATGCTGGCGGCATCGTCCTCCTTCATCGCACCGTTCGAACCGGCCTGTATTTTGGTTTCCGGCCCGGGCAAATACCGGTTCACCGACTACCTTAGGGCCGGGCTTGGATTGACGCTACTGGTCGGTTTTCTGGTATGGTTGATGGTGCCGATCGTGTGGAGTTTGTGAGGGATATCAACCTTGGTTCAAATATTCTGAGAGCTTGGCTAAGGCGCGGGAGCGATGGCTGATTTCGTTTTTCACTACAGGGCCAAGTTCAGCTAAACTTTTCATGTGGCCTTTCGGGATGAAAAGTGGATCGTAGCCAAAGCCTCCTTTGCCGGTCTGCACCCGGGCGATCTTGCCTTGGCAGATGCCGTCGAATGTCAATACTTTCGAGGCTTGATAAAGCTCAATCAGCGCAAGCACGCATTGAAATTGTGCGCCTCGAAGTTCATCCGGGATTTCATCCATCTCGTGAAGTAGCTTGGCATTGTTCGAGGCGTCGGCTGCGTTGCTTTCGCCGCCGGCGTATCGGGCGGAACGGACACCCGGCCCACCTTCAAGCGCATCAACCTCGAGCCCGGAGTCGTCTGCTAGCACTAGATCGGGTCGCGCTTGATTAAGTGTCTGAGCTTTCAGCCATGCGGCGATCCCTTCGGCCTTCTTAACGGCGTTGGCAGCGAAGGTGTCGCCGTCTTCCACAACTTCTGGCGCATTGGGGAAATCCGCCAATGTCTGTATCCTAAAGCGATCACCCAGAATGACAGCGATCTCTTCGGCCTTGTGGGCATTGCGGCTGGCTAGGATCAGGTAGGGCATTCGTTCAGGTTTCGGTCTCGAGTTTGGCGAAACTCTCTTCAATAAAGGTGGTATTCTGAATGCGGGCCAACTTCGCATATAGGCCGTCTTTCGAAGTCAATTCCTCGTGGCTTCCTCGCTCAATGATCCTGCCATGCTTCAACACAAGAATTTGGTCGGCATTGCGAATGGTGCTAAGCCGGTGAGCGATGACGAAACTGGTGCGGCCGGCCATTAGCCGTTCAAGTGCCTGCTGAATGAGCCGTTCGGTGGCGGTATCGACGCTGGCGGTTGCTTCGTCGAGGATCAGAATGGGGGCGTTCTTGAGCAGTGCTCGCGCGATGCTGATCCGTTGTTTCTCTCCAACGCTCAAACGCACCCCACGTTCGCCAACACGGGTGTCAAAACCTTCAGTCAGTTCGCTGATGAACCCGAAACAGTTGGCGGCCCGGGCGGCGTCAGCGATTTGTCCGGTACTTGCGTTTAGATTGCCGTAGGCGATGTTCTCGCCGACGGTGCCGTTGAATAGGAATGGTTCCTGACTGACGACGGAGATGTGCCTACGCAGTGACTCGAGTGAAGTTGAGGCGATATCCTGTCCATCGATTGTGATTTTGCCGCTGTTTGCTTCGTAAAACGCCGGCATTAGGTTGACGAGCGTTGATTTGCCGGCACCTGTCGGGCCGACCAGTGCGGTCATTTGTCCAGGCTCGGCCACAAGCGAAATATCATGCAGCGCTTGTTTGTCTTCGGTGTATTCGAAGTCCACGCCGAGATATTCGATGCGCCCGGCCACCGGCTCATGCAGTGGCATTGCGTCAGCTTTATCCTTGCGTTCCTCGGTTGCATCCAGAATGTCGAACACCCTCTCGCCGCCGGCCCGGGCGGCTTGGAGCATTTGGTTGAGCCCGTGCAGCTTGCTGATCGGCTCGTAGAAAAGCGCGAGATAAAACAGGAATGCCACCAATTCTCCGACGCTCATATCATCGTTCATCACCTGTCCGCCGCCGACCCACAACACGAGACCGGTACCGGTCGCCGCGATAAAATTCATCGCGGGGTTGTATAGAGCCCAGGCACGCATGATGGTGAGCGTGCCTTGTCGCATCGCTTCGGCACGATCGGCAAACCGTTCATCCTCGTGCTGCTCACGGCCAAACGCCTTAATCTCGCGTACACCCTGTAGATTATCCATCAGTAGGGCATTCATTGCACTCGAGGCCTGACGCTGTTTGCGGTAACGACGATGTGCTGTGAACGTATACCACATGGCGCCGCACGCCAGCAGTGGGATCGGGATCATTGCTACCGCTGCCAGTACCGGGTGGGTGGCGAACAGGATCGCCAACACGCCAACGATACTGACAATGGCAACGGTGCCTTGCTCGGTTCCGTCGATGAGTAGTCGTTCGACAGCATTGACATCCTCGATCACGCGAGTCATGAGGTCGCCTGAAGCGCGCTTATCGTAGTAGCGAACTGGTAGCCTCTGGAGACGTCCGTATACGTCGCGTCGCATGTCGTAAACCACATGTTGTTCGAAATGGTTGTTCACCTGAATACGGATGCTGTTGAAAAAGTCGCGCAGGAAAAAAGCCCCGATAAGAAGCAGAACGGCAGGGGTGAGCCGGTCGATCTGGCCGGTCCAAATCACGTCATCGATGATATATTGCGTGAGCCGCGGGAAAGCAAACGCGCAGAGCAGTGAGAGCACCGCGCAGCCGATCGTGGTCAGCGCCAGCCCCTTGTATGGCCAAAGGTAGGCGCTTACACGCCGGATGATTTCCGATGTTGAGCGCTTTTTCGCCGTGAACGTCGGATCATTTTCCGTGAGATGTTGGTGTCCGTTGGACATGAGCATTGCTTTAGGGCAAACAAATGGCTTGCTGAAAAGCGGTGCAGGTTCATGCGGTCTGGAGCTTAAAGTTTCAAGTTTTCAGTTCTGGGAAATGAAAGAGAATCGACAGGATAAGTGGGATTAGGGAGTCCATAGCCAAACTCGATCGGTCGAGTGTAACATTCAAAAAAACTGAAAACTTGAAATTGAAAACTTGAAACTCACCAGTGAAAACTGGTCAATCCCGCTATGCAGCGCAGACAATTCATCCAGGCCTCGNCCGGTGCGGCGTTGGCGGCTCCGTTCATTGTCCGTGGGGCCAAGCCTAAGATCAAGATTGGCCAGATTGGCAGCGGTCACTCCCACGCATCTGGTAAACTGGCCGCTATACGAAAGCTTTCTGAAGATTTTGAACTTGTCGGTGTAGCTCAGCCCCGCGAGGCGGCCGAGGTGCNGATCCCGAATGGCGGCGCCTATCGGGGNGTAAAACAGATGACAGAGGAACAATTGCTCAATATCTCAGGCCTAAAGGCTGTAGCTATTGAGACCGAAGTTCCGTATTTGGTCGGAGCGGCGAAGCGTGCTGTTGGTGCCGGCCTTCACATTCACCACGACAAGCCGGGCGGCACGACATTGAAAGATTTTCGCGAGTTACTTGAACTTGCTAAGCGCAAGGGGATAACCGTGCAAATGGGTTACATGTTACGCTACAACCCGGCGTTCCAGTTCATGTATCGGGCGGTCAATGAAGGTTGGCTGGGTAATATTATGGAGGTCGATGCGATGATGGGCAAGATGGCCTCTTCGTCTCTGCGCCGTGAGTTGGGCCGGTATGATGGGGGTGGTATGTTCGAGTTGGCCTGCCATCTGGTCGACTCGGTGGTGCATCTGCTCGGCAAGCCGGATCGGGTACAATCATTCACCCGGCGCACGCAGGAGGACGGCGTGGCCGACAACCAGTTGGCGGTACTTGAGTACGCAAAGGCAACGGCAACAGTGCGCTGCAATCACCGTGATGTGTATGGCTTTTCGCGTCGCCGTTTTCAGATTGCAGGGGATCGGGGAGTGATNGAGATTCGNCCGCTCGAGCCGGGAAACCAACTTGAGTTGAGTCTCGCCTCCGCNCNGGGCGGTCACAAACGGGGCACGCAAANAGTGAATNTCTCCAACAAACGCGGTGGGCGTTATGACGGCGAGTTCACGGATCTTGCCAAGGTCATCCGTGGCGAGACCAAGCTGGCCTGGTCGTATGAGCACGATCTGGCCGTGCAGGAAACAGTACTCCGAGCTGCAGGGATGCCTGTCACATGAGGNTCCTTTTCAGCATCATGCTGGCGATGTTGCTGGCATTACTCTCCGGATGCCGTTCGCGACCCGATGGGGTGGACTATAACCAGTGGAAGGAGGCGCTCAAGACACGTAGTGCCACCGCCGCAAGGCATGTNACNGCCTTACCCGGTTTTGAGGTGGATCTTCTTCGTACTGCAACCAAGACAGAGGGCTCTTGGGTCAGTCTGGAGTTCGATGATCAAGGCCGACTCCTGATCGGGCGAGAGGGGCCGGGTATCTTGCGACTGACATTACCTCGGTGGCGTTTCGGTCAAGCAAAGGTCGAGATCGTTAATAACGAGTTGAAAGAGTGTCGAGGATTGCTCTGGGCGTACGGCGGCCTGTACGCCAACGCAAATAACTCGAAAGGACTATACCGATTGCGTGACACTAACAACAACGACCAGTTTGACGAGGTGACACTGTTGCGGAAGACCGCCGGCGGTGTCGGTCATGGCCGTAATTCCATCGCTTTGGGCCCTGATGGATACATCTACCTCACGCATGGAAACGATGTGCTTTTGCCCAACGGATTCCAGCACGGGCCGAACTCCCCCTACCGCAACTATAGACGTGATCAACTATTGCCGTGCGATTGGAACCGCGTGCTATTTAACCAGGGTGTTCAGCCTCCGGCCGGGCATATCATCCGTACCGACCGAGATGGGCAGCGTTGGGAGATGGTTGCGGGTGGATTTCGCAATCCTTACGGGCTGGCGTTTCATCCGGACGGCGAATTGTTCGTCTATGATGCCGATATGGAGTGGGATGTGGGTACACCATGGTATCGCCCGACGCGTATCAATCATGTCGTCTCCGGAGGCGAATATGGTTGGCGACAGGGTACCGATAAATGGCCGGCCTACTTTCCTGACAGTCTTCCGAGTAATGGTGACATTGGCCTTGGTTCACCAACGGCGATTGCTTTTGGTTCTGGCAGTCACTTCCCGGCTCCGTACCGAGAGGCGTTATTTATACTAGACTGGGCTTATGGTAAAATTATTGCCGTTCACCTTTCGCGGAAGGGGGCTAGCTATTACGGTCAGGCAGAAGAGTTTATCACAGGCCGGCCACTCAATGTTACTGGGATGGACTTCGGACCGGACGGAGCAATGTATTTTGTCACTGGCGGCCGCCGAACTCAATCCGGTCTNTATCGTGTGCGTTATACCGGTAACGAGTCGACTTCATTTGGCCAAGAGGTTGCCGTCGAGGCCGAGCGGGCGCGTTCATTGCGGCGTAGTCTCGAGCAGTTTCAAATTAATCAATCAATAGAAGGTGTCGGCTTGGCTTGGGAACACCTCGGCAGTGACGATCCATGGATTCGATATGCTGCTCGTGTGGCCCTAGAGAATCAGTCGCTTGCGCAGTGGCAACTCCCAGCGCTAACCGAGTCGGATACTAAGAAAGCGCTAACGGCATTGCTAGCACTTGCGCGTGTGGGGGAGGCAGGGGTCCAGTCCCAGCTTTTTGCGCGGTTGAACGATTTGCCTTGGGAGAGCTTAGGGGCGGATTGGCAGTTGTTGGCGTTACGTGCGTATCAGATTGGTTTCACGCGTATGGGGAAAGGTCAATCGGACNCTCGCAAAGCGATCGTCAATAAAATTGTTGTTACTTCGGAGGAGTCGGCGGAACTACGAATGGAAGTTTCACGACTTCTGATTTTTCTTCAGGAGCCTGGCATTATTCCTGGCCTACTCAACTACGTAGTCGATGCGGAGTCGCCAGAGGAACGGTTGTTTTATTTATTCCACATGCGGCACATCGCCGATGGATGGACTCCGGGNCATCGGCGTGCCTACTTCGCTTGGTTAAAAAAAATGACACAATCAGGAGGTGTTCCGCAGCTTCAGTTATCGTATAAGNATATCATAGCGGATGCATTGGCAAAGGTGCCGCCCGGAGAGAGGGAGCGGTATGAGGNCATGTTCGAGCGGAAGAAACAATTANCGTCTTCTGAATCAGAGCGCTTGGCCAAGCGTAAAGTCATAGAAGAGTGGACTATGGCTGATTTCGACGAAATTGATAAATCATTGGCTAAGCGCGATCTTGTCAATGGACGACGAGTGCTCAAGGCTGCGGCCTGTTTGGCATGTCACCGTTTTGGTGATGAGGGAGTATTTCTCGGACCGGATCTGACTGAGGTCGGATCTCGGTTCGATTCACGGACGATACTCGAATCGATCCTCGAGCCTTCTAAAGTGATCGACGATAAGTACCGAAATGTGGCTGTCACAACTCGGAAGGGGGAGTTGATTATGGGTCGGATAGTGGCCGAAAAAGATAATTCGATTCTGCTGGCGTCTAACCCATATCAGCCAGCATTAACTCGCGAAATAGATCGTAGAACAATTGCTTCTCGAAAAGACTCAGGTTTCTCACCAATGCCGGTTGGCTTGCTAAATAGCTTTAGCCGAAACGACATCATCGATCTTTTGAGTTTATTGGAAACAGGAGGAGGAACTACTCCCTGACTTTATCATCGGATAAGATTGAGTACCAATTCAGGAAGCATATTAGCCTGTGCGGTCATTGCGGTGGCACTGCTAACAAGAATTTTGTTTTTCGCATATTGAGTTGATTCGCTCGCTATATCGACATCCTTGATGCGGCTGTTTGCCTGCATCATGTTCTCTTTTTCTATCGTAAGAGAGTGATTTACTTTATTCGTATAAGATAATTGAGCNCCAATTTGTGCACGGTAATTTGCGAGTCCTTGTATTGCCCCTTTAACGCTATCCACACTNCCAATTACAGTTCCACCACCNGTACCNGTCCCGGTACCNGNGCCAGTCCATGAATCAGCAGCATCATAATCGACTGTGTATCCGGAGTCCTCTAATACTCCTATACTAACAGCACTAAGCGGTTCTGGTTGGGCTCCACCTTCGGACTNACCTGTCATTAATTCNTTGTCNAAACCCGCCATTCCGCTTCGAGTTTCATTCTCTTCCCAGTGAGATCCAGCNGTNCCAGCACCACCANCATCTTCNAGNNTNANNGANGATACAGAGGTGCCCATGATTTNGTTGTATTGNGCAACNGCATTTGCCCCAGTGTATGTNGCTCCNCCAAATCCATGGCTTGAGAATCCAACGGCATGCATCATCTCATGAAGATAAACGCTGTAGGCGGAGCCGTTGCCCTTCATCGAGTCTAAGTCTGCTTCATCGATGGTTATTGTGCCTGTAGCTTGGCTTGAACCTATTAGGCTCCCACTAACAGCATTTCCTCCCGCTGAAGCCAAATTGCCGCCAACTCCATCACTGGTATCTTTAAGTTTTACTGTGACTATGTTGTCAATTGCATTTCCTCCAGACGCATCTGCAGAAATTATGGCTTCTATACGTCGAGCTGCCCTTTCTATAAGTGCCTTGTGTGCTGCTTTGAGTTCTGTGCCAGCTGAATTGGCCTCAAATGAAATTTGAATCTTGTAATCCCTACCGGCACCTGCGCCGAGTCCATCTGCAACATTGTTTTCAGCTAGTGTGGAAGAGCCAGAATCACCCGTGAATACCTTGCCTTCAGTAAAGAATAGATCGACTCCATTAAAAGTTTTGCCAGCCATATCAAATATGCCTTCATCAAGTTGATTGAATTCCAACTCATACGCCGCCTTATCTGCAGCTGTTTTGGACATATCCTTATANAGAACTGCCAATTCGTTCATCCGAGTGAGTGCTGATTGCATTTTTTGGGCCAATCCATCCTGTGTCTGAAGCATTGACCTGAAGTTTGTATTATTTGAAATGGCAGCATCGAGCCGNTTGACCTTCGTATTAAGTCTCATTGACTGGGCCAAACCGGCTGCATCGTCGTGCGGGTTGACGATTTTGGAGCCTGAAGACAGACGAGCGAGCGACGCGGCCATTTGCTTGGTATTTTTATCCAAGCGCATCGCTGCGTTCGTCGCTGCAAGATTTGTATTAATTACCAAATCGACGATTCCTTTCGTCTCTGTCGTGGGCGTCCATGCCCAAAAAGCCTAAAAAATAAGGCTTTGACTGAGAAAGACCCGATTAGGGCCTTAATCAGCATTTGCAATTTCGGCATTTTCTTTAGTTTCTTTAGGAATTTTTTGTTTTGGGAAGATGTCTAATTGTTAAATTACTGATTTATGCTAATTTGCGGCGAGTGATGTTGAGACTGTCGCTTGGCCAATGGAGTCGAATTTTTTCCGTTTCTGCACTGTTGTCCTGTTTGTTTTTGGTTGCTGGGTGCGGTTCGATTGCTCGAAAAACGGCCAAAGGTGTTACCTCACTTGCTACGGGCACGGTCAAGGTTGCCGGTAAGGCCACCGGTAAAGTTGCCGTGGCGACGATCAAGACAGGGGGTCAAGTTGTAGTCTCGGTCGGTAAAGCATCCGGCAAGGCAATGCTCGACTTGGCAAAAGCCGGTGCGGTGACGTTCGTTGATGCCGCAACTGGGGTTGTGTCCTCCATCCCTTTTGTCGATGGCATGAGCCTGAATGCGGCGCTTTCTAAGGCAAAATTTGATCCCCGTCTTAAGATTTTTGAAATTATTCGGCCCGCGGAAGTGCTCAAGATTGGCTGGCAGCAGTTGGCTAAGCTGGGCGGTGCAGAGCTTCGTTCGGGTGATGTTATTCGGGTGATGCAGTTGGCGAGCCGGTAAGAAGTGAAGGGGCTAGTCGATATCATCAACCGCGAGACCGAACGCGTCTTTATTGTGGGGGTGCAACTTCAGGGACAAGACAAATGGCGCATCGACGAGTCGCTGGACGAACTGGAGGAACTGGTTGGAACGGCCGGTGGGGAGATCACTGGGCGCGGCATGCAGCGGCTCGACCGGGTTAACGCCGCGACATTTATTGGCCCCGGAAAGGCGCGCGAGTTTGCAGAGCAGTGCGATGAGGCCCGTGTGGATACTGTGGTATTTGACGAGGAGCTTACTCCAGCTCAGGGGCGCAACCTGGAAAAGGTATTCGAATGTAAGATTCTGGATCGGACGGCGCTGATTCTCGACATTTTTTCTCAGCGCGCCCGCACGCGTGAAGGGAAACTCCAGGTCGAATTGGCGCAGTTGAATCATTTGCTGCCGAGGTTGACGCGTTTTTGGACTCACTTATCTCGTCAAAAGGGCGGTATCGGTATGCGAGGAGGGGAAGGCGAAAGCCAACTCGAGGTAGACCGCCGTAAGGTACGTGAGCGAATTGACAAGATTCAGCGTGACCTCGAGATGGTTATGCGTCATCGCGACATTCAGCGCACTGGTCGCAAGCGAAATCAGTGGCCGTTGGGTTCGCTCGTTGGCTATACCAATGCCGGCAAGTCCACTCTGTTTAATGCGATCACCGGCGCCTCTACCTTATCCGAGGACAAGTTATTCGCAACCCTTGACCCTACTACAAGGCGACTGCGCTTGCCAACCAACCAAAACGTTCTGCTCTCCGACACCGTGGGTTTCATTCGTAAGCTTCCTCACGATTTGGTGGACGCATTTAAGGCAACGTTGGAAGAGGTTATTGAGGCAGATCTGCTGCTGCATGTTGTGGATATCAGTTCACCTCAGGCGGAGGAACAGATTGAGGCAGTGAACATTGTGCTTGAGGAGTTGGGCGTGGTTGATAAGCCGATGATGATGGTGTTCAATAAAATTGATCGTGTCACTAGTGTCAGTTTGGCAAAGCGCTTCACGGATCAGTATCCGAATTCTATTGTTGTGTCAGCCAGAACAGGGGAGGGATTCAAGGCTTTCATGGCGGAGTTGGGTAAACAGCTTCGGCCAGTACGCGATATGCTGGTTTTAGGTATCCCTCATTCGCAGTCGGATGTGATCGCACGTTTGCATGAAGTGGGGCAAGTGCTGGAGCGTCAATACAATAGCAACGAGGCGGTGATCAAAGCGCTTGTGCCGCCGGATTATCGGGCAGTGTTCGAGCCGTTTATTATCCAGGGCGATAGTTTGGCTAAGGCGTAAACGTCAGTAAGTGGGGACGTTGGAGTCGATTTCTTCTGACCATGCTGTAATGCCTCCCTTGACACTTTTTAGGTACTTGAAGCCCTGTTCACGTAGGAATCCAAGCGCCTTTAGTGAGCGGACGCCTGCTTTGCAGTGCAGATAAATCGTTTGGTTCGGATCAAGTTCCGTAAAACGTTGTTCGATCTGGCTAAGAGGTAGAAGCGTGGCGCCTTCGATCTTGGCAATTTCGAATTCGTCCTGTTCGCGGACGTCGACCACCGCGATCCCGAGATCGGGGTTATCAAGTGCACGCTTCATTTCCTGAACATCAACTTCATCTGGATTTTCCTCTGGATCAGCTGGCTGATCTGGGATGCCGCAGAATTCATTGTAGTCGATTAGTTCCTTGATCGTTGGATTGTCGCCGCAAATCGGGCACTTGGGGTCACGGCGTAACTTTACCTCGCGGAACTTCATCTCCAGCGCATTGAAAATAAGAAGGCGACCGACGAGTGAGGAGCCTTCGTTAAGCGCGAGCTTGATGATCTCAGTCGCTTGGATACATCCGACGATGCCGGGTAGAATACCGAGCACTCCGCCTTCAGCGCAGCTTGGGACCATACCCGGGGGAGGAGGTTCAGGATAGAGGCAGCGATAGCACGGACCGTCCATGCTGGGGGCGAATACACTGGCCTGACCGTCGAATCGAAAGATAGAACCGTAAACGTTGGGTTTGTTCTGCAGCACACAGGCATCGTTGGTGAGGTAGCGTGTAGGGAAATTGTCGGTACCATCCACAACTATGTCGTAATTGGATACCAGATCCATCGCGTTTTCGCTCGTGAATGGTGCTTCATGCTTATCNACGATCACGTTTGGATTGATGCTCTCGATGGTTTCCGTGGCAGAGTCAACTTTAGAGCGGCCGACATCATTCGTGCCGTGGGCGATTTGGCGCTGGAGATTGGAGAAGTCTACAACATCAAAATCCACCAAGCCGATCCGGCCGATGCCGGCAGCGGCAAGATACATGCTTATTGGGGATCCCAGTCCGCCTGTGCCGATACAAAGAACACTGGTGTTCTTAAGTTTCTTTTGGCCGGCCATTCCGACCTCTGGAAGAATCAGGTGGCGCGAGTATCGGCGAATTTCATCGTTGCTAAGTTCCATTTTCAGGGGAGGGGAGTTTACAGCAATCCCAAGCGCTTGGCCAAGTGTTCATTATTTGGCGATAAAACCCTGTTCCTTAAGCCAGAAAACGAGGTCGTTTGCCCAAGGATGGACATTCTTGAATGGCGGCTTATCTGCGAGTCCAATTCCGTGGCGGCCCTTTTGGTAAATGTGCAGTGCAAACGGCACAGCGGCCTTTCGGAGGGCGGAGGCAAAGAGCATACTGTTTTCCACCGGCACTGGACGATCTTCTGCTGTATGCCAGACGAAGGTGGGCGGTGTGTCTTTGCGAACCTGTTTTTCGCTTGAGAGCAGATCGGTAAGTTCCTTCGACGGATTTTTCCCGAGAAGGTTTCGTTTGGATCCCTGATGGGTGAACTCGCCCATCGTAATCACCGGGTAGCAGAGAATACCGACATTAGGACGTGAACTTGCGCGGTCGACTGGATCACTTGCATTGGGATTACCTTTATCGAAGTGAGTGATCATCGTTGATGCTAGATGTCCGCCGGCTGATGACCCCATTATGCCAATCTTCTCTGGGTCAATATTCCATTTTTTNGCGTTGGTGCGGACGGTGCGGATGGCTCGAGCGGCGTCGCCGAGCATGATCGGGTGTCTATAACCGGCGGAGCCAAGGCGATACTTCAGAACGAATGCATTGATTCCGTGCTGTTGCAAAAACTGGGCGTAGGTTGATCCTTCGTGGGAAGCAAGCCCGCCATAGCCACCACCTGGGCAGATCACGATCGCGGAGCCGGAATTGTTCTTCGCGGCGCTGGGAAATGGAGTGATGGTCGGGATGTCGCGCATTTTTTTTCCAAGAGCACCGGGAGCGCCGTTTGGCCAGAGTGGCATTTCTTTGTCTTGAGCATAAATAACCGTTGAAAGGCTCATTGCCGTGAAAATTATCAGGAGTGTTTTCATGTGAAAAGACAACCAAANCCTAAGGTTGAAGGGCTGGTGAGGGAAAGCAATAAACTAAGCAGTGGAGAAATGTCTAATTTGTGGCCTCGAGTTCCTCGCCAGTTTTGCCNCCGTTTTTCTTGAGGATGGCAGCGATGTCGTTTTTGCCGTTGCGGAGGGCCCAATCGAGAGGGGTATCGCCGAACGCAATTGTCACGTTGACGTTTGCCTTGTTGGCGATCAGGATTTCGACGATCTCTTTTTGTCCAGTCGAGGCTGCTTTGTGAAGAGGGCTTGTGCCGCCACTGCCGTTGACATTGGCGCCGTTCTTGGCAAGTAACATGACCATCTCTGGAAGGCCCTTGTCGACCGCTGAGTCAATGGCTGTTGCAGCAAAGGCATCCTTGGCTTGTAGATCGGCGCCTTTGGATAGGAGTAGTTTTACAACCTCGGTTCGGTTTTTATTTACGGCCGCAAAGAGGGCTGGTTCCTTACGCTCGCCACAGGTGATCTTGTGGTCGGCACCGTTGGCTAAAAGCAACGCAACGACAGCACTGTGCCCGCCGCTGGCTGCNANGTGAAGTGGTGTGNTTTCCTTGGAGTCCTTCAGGTTGACTTTGGCTTGGCTTGCAATCAATAGCTTGGCCGCATTGGCTTTGCCTGAACGGGCGGCATAATGCAGAGGGGTGGATCCGTACTGGTTGGTGGAATCCACTGCAGTGCCGGCGGCGAGGTGCTGTTTAATGATGTCGACACTGCCCTTATAGGCGGCCTGATGAATTGGGATGCTCGGGGTCTCAACCTTGACCGCTGACTTGGTCTTTGCCGGTTCAGCGGCAATAGATTTANAACCCAATAGNGCNAGGCCGGAGAGGGTGATTGTGATAATGGTTTTCACAGCGCAGAGACTAATAACGCAAGTCGATTGAATTTCAAGCCGGAACCGATTTGTTAGATCATTCCCTGTTTTTTGAGTCAATGGTGATCGTCACTGGGCCGTCGTTAATGAGGGCGACCTGCATGGATGCGCCAAACTGGCCGGTCTCGATCGATTGATCAAGTTCAGCCTCGAGCCTGGTAATGAATTGNTGGTATAACGGGACNGCGNTTTTCGGTTTGGCTGCACGNGTGAATGAGGGGCGGTTGCCTTTTTTTGTGCTGGCGTGAAGGGTGAACTGACTAATCAATAAAACATCGCCGTCAACATCGGTGAGTGATTTATTCATCAAGCCTTCGTTATCGCTGAACACTCTCATGCGGGCGATCTTACCGCAAAGCCAGTCTATATCCTCAGTACTATCAGATTCCTCAATGCCGAGTAGNATCACAAAGCCTTTCCCAATCTTGCCGCTCACTGCGGAATCGATGGTGACAGAGCCTTCACTCACGCGTTGAATGACCGCTCGCATCCTCAGCTTTATTTTCGGCGCGGTTGGAACGGTGCTTTCCACAACGGATTAGGCACGTGTTGTTCCTTGAAAAGTTCCTCGGCGCGGGCGATTATTTTCGGGTGATCGGCGGCGACATTTGTTGTTTCCCCTAGATCGTTGTCGAGATCGTATAATTCAATTGGCGCTGTTGCTGATTGTTTGCGCATAGCCTTCCATCTTCCTGTATCTCCGATAACGACGGCCTGTGCCCCCCTGCGTTCGAGAAATTCCCAATAGAGAAATTCCCGTTTGAACTGCTTTTCCGGTTGGCCGAGCAGGGTGGGGAGAAAGCTAACACTGTCGAGTTGACCGGGTGCATTGAGGTCGAGCAACTCAGCAGAGGTTGCCATTAGGTCTCCAAAATAGGCCGGATGATCACTTTCGGTTCCGGATTGAATACGGCCGGGCCAGTATGCAACGGTTGGNACTCTTATNCCCCCCTCGTAGAGGTCTCGTTTCATGCCTCGAAGGGGTCCGTTAGAGTCGAAGAATTTCGGGTCGTTACCTCCTTCCCGATGATGTCCGTTGTCGGAACTGAAAATGACTAGAGTNTTGCTGGTGATATTGTATTTCTCAAGGCGAGCCATTAGCCGACCGATGTCGGCATCCATTCGGGTGATCATGGCAGCNTGGCCCTTGTTGGGGTTAGTCCAGTTTTTTTTCGAGTAGATTCCATAATCCGGAACATCCTGTCCGTCCCCTGTGCCGCGTGTTCCTTCGTTGTTGGCATGTGGAATTGTGAATGGGAGGTAAAGAAAAAATGGCTTCTTGTGATTCATGTCTAGCCAATGNATTGCTTTTTCGGTGATGAGATCGTGCGAATAATCCACCCGCTTTTTTGCCCANCCGGCACCGCTGGGGAGTTCGTTTGCAGGTANGTTTCGAAGTTTTACGCGGCGTTCNTTGTTAATGAGNAAAGTTGGATAAAAATTGTGCGCATGCCCCTGATGAAGGTAGCCGTAAAAGGAATCAAATCCTTGCTTGGTCGGCAGCCCGTCGCTTTCTTCGTTGCCAAGTCCCCATTTGCCGAAGCAACCGGTCGCATAGCCTGCCTGCTTAAACAGTTCCGCCACAGTGAAGTCGTTTGGGCGAAGATTGTGTCGACCATTGCCGCGAATGTAGGCGTGCCCCGTATGGAGGCCGGTCATCAGCACGCAGCGCGATGGTGCGCAGACTGTTGAGCCTGAATAAAACTGAGTCAACTTCATGCCTCCTTTAGCCAAGCGGTCGAGATTTGGGGTTTTGATTTTACTTTGGCCAAAGCAACCCAAGTCGCCGTAGCCTAGATCGTCGGCAAGAATGAAAATTAGGTTAGGCTTGGTGTTTGTTTGGCCGATTAAGTTTAGTTTGCCTAAGGCAATCAGNGCAAGCAGCCAGATAAGATAGATGGATATTGAAAATTGCTGTTTACAAGAGCTCACTTTTATTAGGTCGCCAGCGATCTTAATGATTTGTTGCGACCGTTGCGAATCTCTTTATTGCNAAGGCAAGATTAAATTTTTTTAGTTTTTTTTATCTCGCTGCACTGGAATGATTCGTCGTAGCGTCCCGGAGCGNATGAGTAGTCATGTGCCCAAATCAGATTTAATGAGTTTTGACTTGGATGCGTTCACTGATCTTTGCGGACTGCGTGCCTTTCTTACCCGATACGAGCAGGATATTTTGCGACCGATCGAGTTGCCGGCGGTTCACTCCGCGTATTGGTTTGCGAATCGTGGTCAGTTTAAGGAGTTGATGGCACTCGATGCGGAACTTTCAGCAAACGATGTTCTTGCACCGTTTGCCGAGGTGAGTTTGGCGGTTGGGCGTGAACACCTTCGGATGCTCAAGCCGATGTACGACCAGCGCATGATGCAGCGTTTTCGCAAATGCGTGATCTCTGGCGAGGCCCGTGGCTGGAATCCCGTTGTCTTCGGAATATTCCTGTCGATTCATTCTGTGCCGGTGCGCGAGGGGTTAGTNCAGTTTGGCAAACAGCTTTGGAGTGGTCTGGTCAACGGCGCGAAGNNGGACCACCATTTGGAGGAAGAAGACTGTTCCATGTTGCTTGCTGAGTATCTCGATCGGTTACCCGGTTGGATCGAAGAGGTTGTCTCCCGTTCGACAGGAGAGCAGGGCATCCGATTGGCGGCTGTCTGTTAACCGGCCGCTATGCAACTAGTCGCCCCTACTCCGTCACTAAGCGCGGTCGACTGGGGCGTCATTATTCTGTACTTGATAGGCGTCATTGGACTGGGCCTTTGGTTGGGACGTGGTCAGCGCAACACTCGGGACTATTTTCTTGGGGGGCGTAACTTGCCGTGGTGGGGCGTTGCGCTTTCGATTTTGGCCACTGAGACGAGTGCGCTGACCTTTATCGGTGTGCCTGCAATGGCGTACGGGGGTAACTTGAGNTTCATGCAGATTGTTCTCGGCTATGCTTTGGGNCGTGTACTACTTGCGTGGCTGATGGTACCGTATTATTTCAGAAATGAAATCTATTCGCCATACGCNTTCCTAGGTCGTGCGTTTGGTGCAGGGGCGCAGAAGACTGGTGCGGTGTTCTTTCTNATTGCCGGTACACTTGCGGCTGGNGTNCGGGTCTTTGTGACNTGCATTCCTCTACAGTTGATACTGGGTTGGCCGGTGCTGCCTGCTATACTGCTCTTCGTAGGCCTTTCGCTCATCTANACATGGGTCGGCGGCATCAAGGCGGTGGTGTGGACNGATGCTATGCAGTTTGTCTTNCTGTTGGNCGGNGNAGTCTTCGCATTGTTTTATCTGCCGACGCTCATCAATGGCGGCTGGACTGNGGCGATTGGCCAAGCGCGGGAGGCGGGAAAACTCGNATGGCTCAACTTTGATTTTTCCCTAGGNGGTCCGTTTAATTTCTGGATGGGGATGATCGGCGCTGTGGTGTTTGTGTTGTTCACGCACGGCATTGATCAGCTCGTGGCGCAGCGGGTGCTTGCCTGTCGTAGCGTGGCCGATGGTCGCCGTGCGTTGTTGTTCTGCTCGGTTAGCATTGTGCCGATGATGCTATTATTCCTAATGNTTGGCGTATTGNTNTGGGTTCATTATAATTACACATTGATCCCGATCGAGATTCCAGAAAATGCGATGGGAAANAAACAGGCTGACTATGTATTTCCGATCTTCATACTAGCCGAAGTGCCTACCGGTGTGAAGGGGCTGCTATTCGTTGGCATCTTTGCGGCAGCCATGTCATCAGTAAGTTCGGCGTTGAGCGCGCTGGCTTCCGTCTCGATCATGGATCTTGGTCTGGGCGACCTTGCTAAAACGGATGTCGCCAAGCTCAGATGGAGCCGGTCGGTGACCCTGTTTTGGGGCGGAATATTGATTTGTGTGGCGTTCCTTAGCCGGGAGGTCGAGTCGGTGATGAATGNCGCGTTCAGCCTCGTTGGATTGACGAGTGGAGGGTTGTTGGCTGGGGTAACTCTATCGATTGTGCTGAAACGTGGCCCAGCCTGGCCGGTGGTGGCCGGACTTGGNATCTCTTTGTTAGGCATGATATGGGTNCATTTGAATGGGATGGTGCATTGGCCTTGGTACACGCTTATTGGAGGTGCGATAATGTTACTGATCACCGTGCCTTTGCACCTATTTGCCACACAGCAAAGACGTCGGTCATNAATGGGTTAGATTAATTATGGTTGNAGAGGCGNGGTTCAACATTTNGGGTGTTGTTTATATGTTTTGTTTGGTTTCTTGTGACTCGGCCGAACAATTAAAGGCGCTTTGGTAAGTAACGGACCAATAAAAAGATGAAAGAGATTTCCCAATGGATGTTCGTCATTGCTTGGTTTGCAGGCTGCACCACGGTGACGAAGCCGCCCGCGCTCACGATTTGGGACGCTGCTGAACTGGGCCGGGTTGAGGTAATCCGTCAGCATCTGAATGTTGGGACAGACTTAAACACACTGGGCGGCATCACAGGTCTAACTGCATTGCACCAAGCATCGTTCCATGGTCGGGTAGAGATCGCCTTGCTGCTCATCAAGGCCGGTGCTGACGTTAATGTCGTTAGTCGACTTGGAGAGACGCCTCTTCACTCCTGCGTGTACTGGGAACACTTGGAAATCGCCGAACTACTGCTCGCCAATGGAGCTGTTTTAGATGCGAAACTGGAGAGTGGACAGACGCCACTGGAGTGGGCCGAGCAGCTCGGTGCGTCTCGCATGGTCGAGCTCTTCAGCAGTCACGCCATGAAGTTCAGAGAGCAATAGAGAGTGCGGATTGAACGATCAATGTACGGAATGAGTCTTAACGTTTGGAAGTGGTGCTTGGAGCTTGACAGTCAAGCGATTGCTAAACGAAAATGGACTCAAGCCGCGCTAATGCATGCATGGTAAATTCAATTAAAACCAAAATGGTCAAAACCGATTTGAAGATAAAGGTGCAGTTTTTCTGCGTGTTTATATTGTTCCTCTTTATGACGCTATCGCCTGCTGTATCGGCTGATGCTCCGATTAAGGCGCCACCCGGCATGGCTGCATTGCCGCTCAATCTGCCCAAGCCGATGTTTGTGGGCACGCCTCAAAACATCAAAGGGGTCAAGAAACTTGAGAAGCCACGCGGCAAGCCGCGGCCTCCGTTTTTTGCGCCAAAGGGTGTGAAGAATCTTGCGCTGGGCAAGAAGATCAGTGGCAGTGATGAGGAGCCGATTATGGGCGAACTGAAAATGATCACGGACGGTGACAAGGAAGCAGCGGACGGTAGTTATGTCGAATTGGGCCCATTCACGCAGCAGATCACTGTTGATCTTGAAGCCACGTACGACATTTATGCGATGGTGTTCTGGCATTACCACAAGCAGGCTCGTGTGTACTTTGATGTCGTGGTGCAGGTTTCAGACGATCCGGAATTCAAAAAGTTTACGACTGTTTATAACAACGACCACGATAATTCCGCAGAGCAAGGGGTGGGCAAAGATAACCACTACGTGGAGACATCCGAGGGCCGGTTGGTTGACGCCAAAGGGGTTCGTGGTCGTTTCGTGCGTTTATATAGCGGCGGTAATAACGCCAGCGACCTCAACCACTATATTGAGGTGGAAGTGTTCGGTAAGTAGAGCGATCGCGTTTTTCCAACTGGCCTCCATGCCGTATGCAGGAGGCCTTTAGGTTGAAGGCAGGGATTGGCTCAGTGTTGTATCGAATATGTTCCATACAATGAGTCGTTCAATCTTCATCCTGATAATCCTGATCTTTGCGGCGGCGGTCACGGCGTTTCGCCTATCGGAGTTGTCGGTGCGTCCGATGCACGGTGACGAGGCTGTGAATGCATTTAAGCTTGGAGAGACTCTCGAGGGGGCAGGCTACAAATACGATCCGCACGAATACCATGGCCCTGTACTCAATTATGTGTCGCTCTTCGCTGCACGTATTGGTAGAGCCGATAGCCACTCTGGCTTGAGTGAATTCCTTCTTCGTTTGGTGCCAGTTTTTTTCGGGACATTTCTTATTCTATTGATGTTGGTGGTAGTAGGAGGTTTTGGCCGGTTGTCGGCGGGATTCTCAGCGTTGTTTATAGGACTATCGCCGGCGATGAATTTCTATAGCCGGTATTTCATTCACGAAATGCTCCTGGTTGTGTTTACCGCCGGGTTGATGTTTAGCGTGTATCGTTATCTTAAAAAACCGGGAGTGTTATGGGCATTGATTGCAGGTGTGAGTTTAGGATTGATGCATGCTACCAAGGAAACATTCATCATTGCCTTGGGCGCCATGGGCGGTGCATTGATTTTGATGCGGTGTTTTTGGCGTGAAGTGGGGGAGATAGAGAGCAATCTGCAAGAAGTGAGGCCTAAACCAATGCACGCTGTGATCATGCTGTTGGGAGCGGCGACAGTGTCCATTACGTTTTTTTCCTCGTTCTTTAGTAATTTCGAAGGGGTTTTGGATTCCATACGGACTTATGGGACTTATTTGGATCGTGCGGGTCAGAGCGGGGTTCATGAGCATCCGTGGCATTATTATCTCAACTTGCTAAGTTACTATCAGTATGTTGACGAGTCTATTGAAGGGCCGGTGTTTAGCGAGTTAATGATTCTGCTTTTGGCGCTGGTAGGCATAGGGTTTGTGGTGAGAGGGGCGGTTGCTGAAGGCGACATGAAGCTACTTCGTTTTGTAGCGCTCTACACTGTGTTGATGACCGCTTTTTACTCTATCATCCCTTACAAGACGCCGTGGTGTTTGTTGAGTTTTTACCACGGAATTCTCCTGCTCGCTGGGGTAGGAGCTGCGTGTTTGATCCAATTAAAACCGATTCTGCTACGGTGTGCTGTGGGCTTTGTACTGTTAATAGGGGGTTGGCATTTGGCATATCAGTCTGTCATTGCTAATGACCGGTATTGTGCCGACAGTCGTAATCCTTATGTCTATGCTCACACTGGATCAGATATCTTCCAGATTGCCGAACGGGTGAAAGCGATGGCAAAATTGAACGATTCGGAATCAGTTGTCCCAGTGCAGGTTTTTTGTCCTGGCGATGATTATTGGCCGTTGCCCTGGTATCTTCGTGATCTTGCAGTGGAGTATGATAGCAAAGTTGCAGAAGAGTCCGAGTCTGCTCCAATTATTTTGATCCAACCGCCGCTTGAGGAGGCGCTAATGAAAAAGTTGTACGAATTGCCGCCACCTGGCCAAAAGGAGCTTTACATGCATCTGTTCTACGAAGACGGCCAGGTGCCCGAATTGCAATTGCGACCCGGGGTGGAGCTGCGTGGTTATGTTGCTAAATCACTTTTTGATCAGTTCGAGCGCACCAAAGCGGAGCAGCAATCGGATTTTGAGGTGAAGGAAAAGAAGATAGATGAATAATTCGTGCTAAAATCCCACTTAACTAAGTCCGGTTGTGTTGATTCCTATTTCATCGGTAGAGTGGATGACTAAAGTACTGATGAGAGAGAAACCGTTGTTGGTGTCTAAATGGAGCAATGCTTGATAAACGGATCAGAGGTGCCATGAAGCCACAGGGGGATCGTGTTTTAGACACGGGTGCACGATCTATTGCGGATGCCCATCATTTTTCCCATGAGGCGATGGCTACCGTATTTGAATTGTACATTGTGGAGGAAGATGAGAGCTATGCCAGAGGCGGGGCTCAAGCGGCTTTTGCAGAGGTCGATCGTCTTGAGATGGAGATGAGCCGATTCATCGAGAACAGCGACATTACTCGACTGAATAATGCTCTTGCCGGTGAGATTGTGGAAGTCGGAATGGATGTGTTCGATTGCTTGATCCGTGCAGTTGAGATGTTCGAGCAGACAGGTGGCGCTTTCGACATTAGCGTCGGGACACTCTATGAATGCTGGCTTAATGAGGACAAGACTGTTCGTTGTCCGAGCAAGGATGATTTAGCGCACGCGAGTCAGTTGACAGGTATGAATCAACTAAAACTAGATACCGAATCCTTCGGCGTAGAATTGTTGACTGAGGGACTCCAGTTGGATCTTGGCGGTATCGGTAAGGGATTTGCTGCCGAAAGGGTGGCCGATATCCTTCGGGAATGGAGTCTAAACCAAGCGCTGGTTTTGGCAGGTGCCAGTTCGGTTCTCTCTGTCTCCGTGCCGGTCGGTATGAAAGGGTGGCCGGTTCGGCTTCGAAATCCCTCTCAGCCAAGTGAAATTTTGGCCCGTTTCGAACTGACAGAGGGTGCGCTAAGTGGTTCGGGTCGGCAGAAGGGCCAGCATATTATTGATCCTAGGCAGCCTGAGGCCGGTCCAGTGGCGGGTCGATTGGCGGCTTGGTCAATGGCACCTGACGCTGTGGCTGCGGACGCGCTTTCTACTGCATTTATGGTGCTGAAACCCTCTGAAATTGAAGATTATTGCTTGGCGAACCCTCAAACTGCGGCGATAATNGTTCCTGACGAGGAAAGTATGGATCCCCAAGGGAAGGCCATGCGTTTTGGTCAATGGAGTGGTGGAGTGGAATCGACTCGTAATACAAAAAATGAATAACGGAATTGACAGACGGAAATTTATGCGGTCTTCAGCGGCCGCTGGTGCGGGATTTGTATTGGCCAACAGAGCGCTCGGCCAAGCAGAGGGCAAGAAAGATATTAATATAGCGTTGCTGGGTGCCGGTGCGCAGGGCCAGGCACTTATGAACGCGATTTTGAAACTGGGCCGAAATTCTGGGATCAAGTTTCGTGCTGTTTGCGACATTTGGGAGAAGGGAAACCTACGCCGTGTGTCGCGCACACTGTCGGCTTATAAACGATACGGACACGCTGGTACTCCTTATGTTGATTATCAGGAGATGCTCGAGAAGGAAAAGGAGATTGATGCGGTTCTAGTTGCTACTCCTGATTTCTGGCATGCGGAGCATACAATTGCCTGTTTCGATAAGGGACTGCACGTTTACTGCGAGAAAGAGATGTCAAACAGTATTGAGTCAGCGAAGCAGATGGTGTTGGCGGGTCGTAAGGCAGGTAAGTTGCTTCAAATAGGTCACCAGCGACGCAGCAATCCTAGGTACATCTACTGCAAGGATAATATTTTTGATGAGGCTAATCTGCTCAATCGAGTAACTAATATTTCCGGGCAGTGGCACCGGAGCCGAGAGGCTTGTGTTGACCTGAAATGGCCGAAAGGTACTGATATCCCTAACGAGACTCTTAAGAAATTTGGATATGACAATATGTCTCAGTTCCGAAACTGGCGCTGGTACAAGGGGCTCGGCGGCGGGCCGATTGTTGATCTCGGATCCCATCAGATTGATGTTTATAGCTGGTTTCTAGACAATGCTGTGCCGAGTTCTGTAATGGCTAGTGGTGGAGTGGACTACTGGAAAGATCACGAATGGTACGACAACGCAATAGCCATTTTTGAGTTCCCGACCAAGAAGGGCATTGTTCGTGCAAGCTATGAGACACTGACGACCAACAGCAGCAACGGATATTACGAACTCTTTATGGGCGATGAGGGTACACTATTGATTTCCGAATCCGCCGGCCGAGGTGAATTGTACCGCGAAAGTTGGGTGGATGAAGCCAAGTGGGATCCATGGGTACAAAAGGGTTTAGTGACGCTTGAAAAGGCCAGCGTCAAGGCGGAAGCNAAGGCCGGTGATGACGAGGTAGATGTCCGCGAGTCGGCAACCCCAGCGTTGTACCGTATGCCTATTGAGATGAAGGTGCCATATCATCAGCCACACTTGGTAAACTTCTTTGAGTCGATAAGAGGCAATCAGACTTTAAATTGCCCGGGCGAGATTGGCTATGAGACAGCGGTGATGGTTCTAAAAGTAAATGAAGCTATTGCGGCTGGTCGCAAGATCGAACTTAAGCCAGAAGACTTCAAGGTATAACCGACATTTTCTCACTGGATCTTTTTAATCCCTTTTAAGCTTAAATAATACAATTTGACATTGTGAATTTTTTCACAATGAAGTTGCCGTTCATTTGAAGGGGTGGTAATTTTAATTCTGCTTTAATTAGGCAATTGAATGATGAGTCTAGTTATCCGGATAACTTTGCCATTGTTGCTTCTGTTGAGTTCATTTGCAAATGGCCAAGCTGCGGAAGAAGGAAAGGGGCTAGGCGATGGGCATGATGGCAACCGTGCATCAATTACTCACCTCATCGAATTATTCGATGAAAACGATGTGCAGATCAAGGCGACTGATCGTCAGGCTCGCCCCATTTCCATGCGCGTCACCTGTGGCAAGTGTCATGATTATGACACTATTGCCTCGGGGTGGCATTTCCATTCAGGAACCACCAATGTTCTGAGTGGCCGATTGGGAGAGCCTTGGGTGTTGACTGACAACCGTATCCGCACACAGATCCCCATTTCTGACCGAGGCTGGAAAGGTACTTACAATCCAAGTGATGTTGATCTTACCGCATGGAAATTTCTAAAAAAATTCAGTAGCCATCATCCAGGCGGCGGCTATGGTGAAATCGAACCATCTGATGAAGAGGAGGATGGCGAATCACTTGTTTTTATGCGTTCTCAAATTTCCGGGAAATACGAAATCAATTGTCTGGCCTGCCATCATGCTGATCGCAGACACAATCAAAGCGATGCCGCTCTTGAAGCAGCCAAACAGAATTACCGTTGGGCCGCAACCGTCGCTAGTGGATTAGCTACAGTAAAGGGTTCTGCATCNCAGTTGGACGACATGTANGATCCTGAATTTGACGGGCAAAAAATAATCACTAATTATGATAAAAGCCGGTTTAATTCAGAGGATAAGGTTTTTTTTGATATCGTTCGTAAGCCGCCTTCCAATCGTTGCTACTTCTGTCACTCTACTCAAGATCTGCAGACTCCTGGAGATGATGAGTGGGTGCATAATGAGGACATCCACATGACAGCGGGGATGAGTTGCTCTGACTGCCATCGCAATGGTGCCGATCACATGATTAGTCGTGGCGATATAGAAACCTTAAAGAACCCTCATGGATCAGAAGATTATCTGNAAGCTTATGATCCTAAAAAATTCGCTTCCTACTCNTGCCGGGGATGNCACATGGGNGTAACAGATTCCGATGATCCTGCAGCGAGGATGGGCGGTCACCTCGGTGCCCCGGTTCCGCAACACAAGGGCATCCCACCTATTCATTTTGAAAAGCTTTCCTGTACCGCCTGCCACTCCGGACATCTGCCAGGAAAGAAAACAGGCCGGGTTCGTACTGCCAAAATTCACAAGTTAGGTCGGCATGGTCCCCATGGGAGAATTCAACCNCAGTTGCCTCACGTGGTGACTCCGGTTTTTGCTAGAATGGCAAACGGCAAGATTGGTCCGCACAACATGATCTGGCCTTCATTTTGGGGTACTCAAACTAATGGCGTAGTAAAGCCGCTCGCGCCGGAACTGGTTCGGGAATTAGCTCCGAAAGAGCTGGGATTGGATATTAAAGAACCGGAGCGGGTGAACGATTGGATCGAGTTGAAGGAAAAACAAATTGGTGACGTGCTAAAGGCCATCGATAAATTTAACGAGAAACGTGAGGAGGGCCAACCTGAACTGAATCCAGTTTATGTCGCAGGNGGTCAATTGCATCGACTAAGTAGTAATGGAGTTGTGGTTTCAGAAACGCATGAAGCGGCGGAGCCGTACAAGTGGCCGATTGCGCACGATGTTCGACCTGCTGCCCAGTCCCTTGGTTCCAACGGTCGATGTGCNGATTGCCATGACAAAAATGCTCCCTTTATATTTGGCGAAGTGGAGGTCGATACCCCGTTAAATCCGGCTGATANGCAAACCGTGGCTATGAATCAGTTNGGTGGGCTGGATCGAAACTATTACCAGATGTTTGCCTTTACTTTTTTGTTCCGGCCGTGGTTGAAGGGTGTTGTGATCTTTGCCGCNGTTCTACTTGGTTTGGTGCTGTTGCTCTTTGTGTTAAAAGGTTTGGATGTAGTTGTCAGGGCAGCCGGAAANAAAGCAGCCGATGAGGAGTNAGCCATGAACTTGTTGCACCGCTGGAAACCAAAAACTGGAAACCGAACACCAGAAGCTGGTGAACGGTTGTCAAACTAATGTTTTCGATCATTTCATGGGTNAGTTTGGGTCTCGTGCTTACTGCAATAGCANTGCATTGGCTTGCCTCACCCCTGCGCTTGTCNAAGCCGCGGG
>PBKH01000061.1 GCA_002721375.1 Verrucomicrobiales bacterium | reverse complement strand
AAGGGGAGAAAAAAGAGGAAGATATATCTTGTATGTCTAAAGGTCTGAATGTCTGGGTGTCTGTGGGTCTGGGTGTCTGGTGGCAATTGTTATTTTGTTGATTTTTAGATCCCTGATCGGCTTCAAATGGATCACCCACGCCCTTGAGGTCCTTATTAAGTATATATTTCATGACAGGGCAACATTAGTGGGATCAAAGTAGAATACCGACTGGCGGGCTGCCTTCTTTCCATCACGACGCAATCCATCAGGTAATCTGGCCAACTGACATGGGGTCCACATTTTCCTGTCAGCCCATACCGAAACAGCATATTGAAAAAACCACTTCACATCCTCTTCGGGGTAGTTGTAGACATTAAACCATGCGTGTAGCCCCTTCCCTCCTGTAAACATCACCAAGGTTAACTCAGCATAGTCTTGAAGATACCAAATGATCGCAGCCTGTTGATCCAGTGTGCCTTGGTCAAAGTCCGTAACCAAATATCTTCGTTGGTCGGTGTTGCTATTTGTACGCGAACTTAGATTTCCCCTTTTTGTGATCCCTTTTGGCCCTGTCATCGGGTTAGGTACTATGAACTGGTAGTCATCCAATTTTTCTTTTCGCCAAAATTTAAGCGTTCTTGTTGGGCAATATTTGAGTGTTTTTCCAATGCAAAGCCAAGGATCATCAGGGTAAAGTAAATCGAGTATCACCTCCGTGCTTAGGGCATCACAAACCCGCTGTACTGGTGAAGCGTCCCATAGATCGAGTAGTTTGGGGCCGTCCTTTGTAATTGCCTTTATACGGTCGGGGTTAGGATTAGGCCATCTAGTGCGTTCAGCTAAAATTTCGCCCTGTAGAATAGTTTGAGTAATCATTATATCAGACATAATAAATAGGGTTTCAGATCATGTTCTCTAACTCACTCTGCTTCCTCATTATCCCCTCGAGGGGCAAAAGATTGATAGAAATCCATGCATTTGTCTGATCGGTGCCAAAAAAACAGCTCATATTGCTACCCCCTTTCTGACATGACTCTCTAAGAACTTGTTTATGTCCTGAAGTCGTATTCGGATTGAGCCATCTATTTTAACCGATGGAAGTGACCTTGATTTGATCAGGTACTGGATTTTTCGCGGCGATAAACTGAGAAAGTACCCTGCCTCAAGTGTGTTTAATATTAACGGAGGGTTAGTCCGAATATCCTCTCTTGTGCGCTCTCTTGAGCTGGCATTCTTGGCCATGCATGGATCGTGCGTGCCGTTGCAACAAAAAAGTTGGACAAACGGCTACCATGTTTTGGCCGGAATTTTTACGCTCGGACTATGTTCATTAGGAGAGGCTTGAATTTGTCCCCATAGAATTCGACATCATTAAACAACAGTCTTTTAGCCTTTTTTAGGCCTAGCTTATTGTAGGTTTTTCGAAGTTTGTCTATCGTTAATTTCCCCTTTACATTTTGGGGTATAAGAAATTTTAGCAGCTTAAGTAAGGCGGGATCATTGTAAAAACAGTATGACCTTTCTTGTGAAAAATCTGGAGCTAACCACCACTCGAGCATCTTTCGCTCTAACTTGTCTAAATAATATTCTAATATAGCTTCATTTGTTACCTTAGAAGGATACCTATCCATAATTGTCAGGAGTACATTGAATGTAGCTCTATCCTGATGTTTATTTTTAATAGCCGCAATGATTCCACTCTTTACATCCTCGCTATCTAAGTCGCCTTCTAGCGCAAATTTATAAAGCCAAGGGTCGAAAGCAGGGTAAAAATCGGTGTATTTGCGAACCTTTATCCCGGTAGCTGAATCCACGGCAAAACAGCCCATTCGCCGTTGAGCGTCATCTTGGTTTTTTCTGATAGTAGGGAGTTCTTTGTTAATTTGATCTAACACCCCCGGTTTAATTATCAGTTCCATAGGATCAAGAGGCAGTAGCTGGCATGGGAATGATGTTTGGTTGATTGGTTGGGGAGATTGCAAAGTATTGACTGCCGCTACCTTTTTTGGTCAGAGATCGGTAGTGTGAGAACAGTAAGTCTTCGCCTCTGTGGCCAAGTTCATTGGCAGTTTTTTTGGAGTCGCCGTGTCGTTCGAAATGGTAGGAAGCGAAACTGTGGCGCATGGCGTTTTTTGGCCATTTCTTTATACCCGCTTGGTCTCTGGATAGTTCAACCAATTTGCGGTGGTTCTTTGCCCGGATAGGGCCTGTTGCTTTCAAACCGAAGTGACGCAGCCACATGACGGCATTGTCGGGAATGTCCACGTAACGGTATCGATGTTTTTTTGCGATGTTTTCTGGTATCTCCACGGTTTGTTTTTCTTCATCCACCAAATCCCAAGTCAGGCGATCGAGTTCTTCAGCTCTGATACCGCAGAATAGGGCAAGCACCACGTATGGGCCGATAGCCTGTTGAGCCTCGTTCTCGGTGCTCTTAATGGCGTCTAGCAGCTTTGATGTCTGCTCGATGGTGAGAATGCCGGGCTTGTTGTCTTTCGGCTTTGGAGGGCGTTTGACGGCGTTGATGGGGTTCGTTTGTAGGTACTTCTCCTCTACGGCAAAATTCAAATAGGATCGGATGACGGCGTAGTGGCTTCGGCGGGTGTGGTTGCTCCATTGTGGGTTGGACTGGAGGTAAGTTGAGAGCGCATCCGCTGTGATGTTTTTGGCCAAAGTATTCGGTTTGAGGTGTGAGATGAGATCATTAAGTCGACTGGTGTTTTCCCTAATGGTGTGGGGTCGGCGGTTGAGGTCGGCTAAGTGCTTTTCGTGTTTCGCCTGAAGCTCGACTAGGCTGATATCTCCCGCTTTTGGGAAGTGGTGCGCGATGTAGAATTTGGCGGCCTCTTGAAGGGTTCCTCGGTCGGCTAGGGTTTTGAGCGCTTTGAGTGCATCCTGTTGCTGATCCGATTGAAGGTTGAATCCCTCTAGTCCCTTGTTCTGACGTCGAATGAAAGCCTGCTCTGCATATGCAATAGCTTCATCGAGAGTTTTTAGGCGTATGAGTCGCCGTTTGCCCGCAATTTTTGAAGGGATGTCGCATTGAAAACTAACCGTACCGTCTTTGAGTGGTAATTCCCTGACCTTAATACCCTTGACGGTGTGGGTGGCTAGGGGCTTATTCTTTTCCTTGACGGTCGTTCCATCAGCTTCTTGGTAGATGCGATAGATTGTCCTTTGGGTCTTTTCCCATGATTTGCGAACCCTAGCGGATGATTTCTCTTTTATGCCACTCACAGCGGAAATATGAGAATCGAGCGGCTTGAGTTAAAGTCAAAAATGTAGCGTTAATGTTACCTAGCAATATTAGTTCTCAAATAACAAGTAAAACAACTGTTTCGTAAACAGCAGGTCGCCGGTTCAATCCCGGCCACTGGCTCCATCGTTTTCATAAGCAGGTAATCCACCATTCGATATCAATGGCTTTTTCGCAATCAAATCAGTTTCGATGGATCAGAATATTCGTTTCCGCAGCGTCGTTCATGTGCGGAGGGTTATCCGTGCAAGCGGCCCCCTTGGATATGTCGGGCTACAGCCCGGATTGTGGTGTCGAGTTGGATGCCAAGGATAACACGCTGATAGCGCATTGGGAGACACCACAAGGTTCTACTGCTTTGACACTGGATTTATCAGGCGATGGTGCCCTAGTACGGTCTATTGCCGTGGAGTCGGGAGATGGAAATTTTGTTGATGTTTTGCGTGATGCTAATCCGGTGATGGTGCTGACGGTTGGTGAGCGTGATCTTAAAAAGCGGGGAGGCTGGACTATTTTCTTCGACCGCGTCGATCGAAAGCCAAGCGAGTCGGGTCGCCTAAACCTGAAACTCCAGTCGGTAGCGGCGAGGAGTGTCGGCCGGCGTTGCTTCCTTGAACTTGATCGACTGGAGGGCGAGGCTTTCTCTGGGAAGTTGCGCTTTACCCTATACGCAGGGTGCGACTTGATTCATGTGCAGGCGATTGTGCAGACACACAAGGATGCGCGAGCCTTGCTATACCACTCCGGCGTGACCTGTGATCCATCTGGGAATTCAGTCTCTTGGATCGGCCTCGATGACGAGGTGCATCGGGCGGATGCAGCGTCGCGTGATGCTGTGCCGCAAAAGGTTCGGAACCGGACGATTGCACTTGAAACCGAGAACGGGGGTGTCGCGGTTTTCCCCCCGCCTCACCGTTATTTTTATCCGCTCGACGAGGCTTATAATCTGGGCTTTACATGGTGGGGGGCCGGTTTCATGGATCGTGTAGAGGAATTTGGCGTGGGAATACGGCAAGAACGGCTCGGGGATCGGCGGTGGATTCCATGGTTCAACGCACCACCGAGTACGGAACAAAAATTGGGGGTGTTCTGGCTGCCGTCACGGGATCGGGGTGGAAAACTGTTTGACCGCGTCAAGGCATACACGAATGGGGACAAGTTTCCGGTGCTGCACGGCCATAAGACGTTTACGAGCCACTATCATATTGAGCACACGACTCGGTATATCGAGGAGTTGGCAAAGGAATCATCGGATGGTGTTCCAAAGGCTGTTCGAAGGCCGGAATTTGTCGATGTGTTCAAGAATGCCGGCATACAGATTGTGCATTTGGCCGAATTTCACAATCGGCTTGGTCCGGCGCGGCGTGATCACAGGAAAACTCTGCCGCTGCTCAAGGCGATGCACGACGAGTGTGCCCGGCTTTCGGATGGGGAGTTGCTGCTGTTACCCGGCGAGGAGCCCAACGTGCACTTGGGAGGCCACTGGATCAGCTTTTTCCCACGGCCGGTGATGTGGGTGCTAAAACGCGCCAAGGGTAAACCGTTTATCGAGGAGCATCCCAAGTATGGTCGGGTCTATCATGTCGGCAGCGCCAAGGAGGTTTTGAAGATGATGCAATTGGAAAAGGGATTGATGTGGGCAGCGCATCCGCGCATTAAGGGTTCCACCGGCTATCCGGATCGTTATCGTGAGGAGGCATTTTTCAAGTCAGATCACTATCTGGGAGGCGCATGGAAGGCCATGCCAGCTGATCTCTCACGCGATCGCCTTGGTTGGCGCGTACTGGACTTGTTGGATGATACCTCCAACTGGGGAGCCAAAAAATACATTCTCGGCGAGGTGGACATTTTTGAAGTTGATCTCACCACTGAGTTTTACGCTCATGCCAACGTCAATTACCTACGAATCGATAGTATTCCCAGGTATGGGGACGGTTGGGCGCCTGTGCTGAAAGCCTTACGCGACGGTGCTTTTTTCATCTCTACCGGTGAGGTCCTTTTACCTCGGTTCACGGTAGGAGGGAAGGCATCCGGCGAGACCTTGAAGCTAAATGAATCGGGGCATGCCAAGCTTGAGGCTGGGTTGACTTGGACATTCCCAATGGCGTTCGCCGAGATCATCACTGGTGACGGCGAAGAGGTTCACCGCAAGCGTATTGATCTTTTCGAGACCGGGCCTTTCGGAAAACAAACCATCTCCGATACGTTTGATCTGACCGGAAAGACTTGGGTGCGTATTGAAGCTTGGGATATAGCTGCTAACGGGGTCATTTCCCAGCCGGTTTGGCTGGATTGATCCTTGATCCGCGTTTCGCTTGGCCAAGCCCGAATTAACCGGGGAACTTCTTCGGTGCTGCTGCAACGTTGGGCTTCAACTTGCCGGTGAGCGTTTTAAGGAATGCTATGATGTCCGATATATCGTTATCGGATAACTCGCGGCCAAGCTGGTGTTTTGCCATTATGTCCACCGCCTGTTCGAGTGTATCTGCCGAACCGTCATGGAAATATGGCCCGGTTTTTTCAATGTTCCTCAGGCTGGGAACCTTAAAAAACATTTTATCCTGCTCCTTTTTGGTTATACCAAAACGTCCTTGGTCTTTCTGGTTTGGCCAAGGTTTAACTAAACCAAGTTTTTGGTAAATGTTACCCCCCAGAAGGTTGCTAGTGTGGCAGGTTACACATCCAGTGGTCACAAATGATTTCAATCCGCGCTTCTCTTTTTCATTGAGTACAGAAATGTCCCCACCAAGTACNTTGTCAAATTTAGCAGGTGTGACAAATAACCGTTCGTATGCTCCGATAGCTTTGCCAACATTGTCGTATGTAATGGANGGTGAACTCTCTGGGAATGCGGCTTTAAACAGGTCTTTGTACCCCTTAATACCATTAAGTTTTTTGACAACAGCATCAGCGGAAGGCATGGCCATTTCGCCACCTGCAAGGATTGGGCCTTTAGCCTGCTCTTCTACCGTAGGAGCGCGACCATCCCAAAACTGTGAAAGGTGCATGAAAGCGTTAAAACTCGTGGGTGAGTTTCTTCCAGTCAGGTGGTTGTCGAATCCGACAGAGAATTTTTTGCCGTCCACACCAAATCCCTTTGTATCGTGACATGAATTGCAGGAAATAGAGTTGTCCCGGCTAAGTCGTTTCTCATGATACAATATTCGGCCTAATTCAATCTTGGATTTGGCCACAGTATCCTCCGGCATTACAGCATCCTTAAGAGGCTTCCCGAAGATGGCCAGAAAAGGTTTTATTTCGTCATCCGCAAAGACGGAAGTGAAGCTTGGCTGCAGAAAAACAGCCCCCAAGATAATAAGTTTAAACCACACGAAGCAAATAATGATAGAATTTGCAGTCTTAAGTCAACCCCCGAGATAGCTCGTTTTTCATTATCTTCTACTCTTTGGTTCAGTAGGTTTTTAAACTATCCCACTTTTTATACCCATTGGATTAGTTTCCGATGAGCACAACAGCTTCAATTGAAGATTTGACGAAATCTTGTGTGATCCGAATATTTGCGGAATGCGGTTTTGGGTTGGCATTTTGTTATTGCTAATAACGAGTACGGAGCAAGCGGTCAGTGACGACGCAGTTCTCACTCTTCTGAACAGTAGATGNGTTAAGTGNCATGGNAAGGATGGTAAGGTTAAGGGGAAGATAAACCTACTGAACATCAAAANGACAGCCAAGCTTTCAGAGGATTTGGAGATGTTGCAGATGATCTTAAATGTTCTGGATGAAGGCGAGATGCCACCAGAAGAGGAGACGCCCTTGAAACCTGCAGTACGAGCAGAAGCGGTGGCTGCCCTTAAAGATATTCTACGCGATGCTGCGGCTGATTCGGGCTACGCCCCAATCCCTATCCGGCGCATGAATCGACTGCAGTACAACAACGCAGTAAAGGATTTGTTTGAGTTGAAGGTTTCTGTTTTTCCATTGCCGGAAAAGATGATGCGTGATCGCTCGGGTTATTTTGCCAAGGCGCTAGGCGGGGAGGTTCGAAAGATGCCGAAAACGGTGACGGTAAGTAGCCGTCCCTTAGGCAAGTCNGGCCTCATNGAGCCTAGACTGGCAGGGGTGGGACCATTCCCGCAGGATCCGCGTGCGGAACACGGTTTTGATAACCGTGGTGATCATTTATCACTATCGCCGATTTTACTGGAGGCATTTTTCAAGCTCAGTCGCCGTATTTTGGAGAGNCCNAATTTCGANCGACTTACAGTCGGCATTTGGGGAGATTATTTTTTGGAACCGGAGGAAGTTGAGATTAAGAACGCAGTGCGCAAGCGGTTACGCCGATTCATGACACGCGCTTTCCGCCGTCCCTTGGATGAGGCTTTGCTTAATCGTTACGCGCAACACGTGTTCCGGCAAATCGAAGCAGGCATGAGCTTTACCGGAGCGATGAAGGAAGCAGCTTCTGTGGTATTGTCTTCGCCACGATTTTTGTATCTTTACAACCAGCCGACAGTAACGGGCAAGACGGAGTCTATAGATGGTTACGATCTGGCCTCACGTATGTCATTCTTCTTGTGGGGCAGCATACCGGATGACGAATTGCTTCAACTTGCGGGAAAAGGTGACTTGGCCAAGCCGACTGTTCTTAAGGAGCAAGTGAACCGTATGCTCGCCAGTCCAAAGCTCAAGCGTTTTTGCGACAGCTTCCCATCACAGTGGCTGCAGCTTGATCGAATCGTTTCTGCAGTGCCGGATGAAATAAAGTACAAGGACTTTTTCTTTGCAGCACCAAACTACCGTACCACGATGGACATGATGATTGAGCCGCTGCTTTTGTTTGAAACAGTGCTTATCGAGAACCGATCGATTCTTGAGTTTATTGATTCAAGTTACACTTACCGATCNGGTCGTTTACGGAATTGGTATGGAGATGTCCCGACGGGAAAAATCGGTGGGCCGGTTACCATGCAGTTCACTCGACAACCGGTGGCTGATCGTCGGCAGGGTGGAATGATTACCAACGCAGCGGTGATGACGATGACTTCCGGCCCTGAAGAGACCAAGCCGATCACGCGAGGCGCATGGATTGCCGGGGTGATTTTCAACGCCCCCCCAGAACCACCGCCAGCCAATGTGCCGCCTTTGGGGAAATCCAAGCTNGAGGAGAAAAACCTTACTGTTCGCGAGCGCTTTGTTGCTCACCGTGAGCGTACAGATTGTGCCGGCTGTCACGCTAAGATAGATCCGCTTGGATTTGCCTTGGAAAATTTTGATCCTGTNGGTCGCTGGCGTAACAGCTATGAGAACGGTCGCTTGGTGGATGTCTCAGGTGTGCTCTTTCGAAAACATACTTTTACTAATCTAGTGGAATTCAAGGATGCTTTGCTTGCAGAGAAAGACCGTTTCACGCGGGCCTTTGCNGGCCATATGCTTTCCTACGCACTGAGNCGAGGTCTTACGCCTGCCGATTCGTTTGTATTGGATCGCATCACAAAAAAAACCATTGATGGGGGTTACCGTCTGCAAACCCTCATTAACGAAGTGGTTCAGAGCCCGCCGTTCGTCGGCAGGTCGAGTTCAGAATTAGTCTCGGCAAAATTGCAAAAAAACGATATCCAGTTAAATCAATGAAGCACACTTCCAGACGCACTTTCTTACGGGGGCTAGGGGGGGCTGCATTGAGTCTGCCTTGGCTGGAGAGCCTGAGGCTTGAGGCGGCCAATCAACCGCCAGCCAAGCGNGCGGCATTTTTTTATGTCCCTATAGGCGTCGTGCGGCGCGGTTTTTTTCCCGGCGAAGAAGACGGTCCGATTCCGAAATTNACTTCTGATCGTCAACCGCTTGATAATGGCGTGCGAATTCCCGTTGGTGTGCATCCACTCAAGTTGACACCTACGCTGGAGCCGCTGAGAAAAGTGAAGGACAAAGTCACACTCATCACAGGCATGGATCGCACCTTCCAGCCGGGCACCGATGTGCACGCGCAGTGCGCCTCATGTTTTCTCACCAGCGCGGGTACCTTCACGGTNAAGCAGTCGCCTTATCCGCAGGCTCGCACACTTGACCATATCCTGGGCGAACAACTCGGTGCCAACACGCCTTTCCGAACGCTGGAGTTCAGTAGCAACAGCCACAAGGATAACAAAGAATCCATTCATTTTGACAACGTTTCGTGGTATGGCACCGGCCACGTCGCTCCTAGCATGCGCGANCCGCGCCAAGCTTATCGGCGATTGTTTGGCACTCAAGAGGTTCAGGCGTACCGAAATATTACCGATCTCGTGTTGGAAGATGCCCGCTCGCTAAAGCGCCAGTTAGGTCATTCTGATCAACAGAAGTTTACCGAATATTTTGACTCCATCCGTACCATCGAAATACAGGTGGATCGGCTTGAGCGAATGAAAGGCGAGTTAAAAAAGGTGAAGCTTGCCGAACCGGCCGAGGCTCATTTGCCGCGCGGTGAATACATCCGACTGATGGGCGATTTGATGGTTGTCTCCCTGCAATCCGGCCTAACCAATGTCGCCACATTCATGGTTGGTCCCGAGCGTTGGGATACGCCTTATCTTTTCGAAAGCTTATTCGAAAAACCTCGCAGCCACCACGGGATGTCTCACAATCAGGAAAAGTATATCGATGACTTGCTCAAGGTGGATCGCTTTCATGTCTCGCAGTTTGCTTATCTTGTCGAAAAGATGGCTAACATCGAGGAAGCCAACGGCAGCTCACTCCTGGACAATACAATTTTTACTTATGGCTCNGGCTTGGGCGATGGTGCCACTCACCAGTACAGCGCATTGCCTATCGTGGTAGCTGGCAGTGGNGGCGGCAAACTTATCACCGGAAAACATCTGAACCTCTCCGAGACCTCCGGATCTGTGCCAAAGCAAAAAGGTAAATTCGTAAATCCTAAACAAGGTCACCCTCTCGCCAATCTATGGCTAACCCAAGCAAATGTCCTTGGCTTAAAACTAAACCGCTTCGCCGAAAGTACCGGCACAATCTCGGGACTCTTGGCCTGANGGGATTACGGATAAAATGAGTATTTTCGGCGGCTTGCGANCTCCTCCTTGATTCTTTTGGATGTCTTTTTTTGTGTTTGTAAGATTTGTGGCGCTATTTAAGTAGANTCTNTTGTCTGGCCCATTTTTCATATTCNGCAAGGATTTCAGTACGTGAACATCTAGGTCTCAGCACGATCCTAGCTTGATAGTGATACTCTTTCATTACTTCGTACTTGGGCACGATAAACTGCCAGTCCCATGCCGGGTTGGTAGTGTTGAATGTTTTGTTCAAGCCGCCGCCGCTGGGTGAATGCGTGAAGCGAATGCCAGTCCCCGGCTTAAACATCAGGATATAGACAAGGTTCTCAAAATTCCCGTAGTAAAATGGTTTGGCGTAACGCATGCGGGAGAAATTTTTAAAAAGAGCATCGTGTGTGCCCTCCTGCCAGGTGAGCTTAAAATCGTCTCCGAAATAGAGTACGGTGCTTTCGTCGTCGTGTGCCTGGGTACAGAGTTGCATCCAGATTGACTCGCTCTCTGANCATCCGCCAGGAAAGTAGAAGCTTTTGTCGGAGGGACCATTAATATAGCTCGCCCAGAAGCAGCCGAACCATCCACGTTCGTGGACATGCTGGTGTGGCTTGCAGCGGAAATCCAGATCTATATACCACGGGGCTCGAAGTGTGAACCGGGTGGTGCTCTCCACATGTAAGTTGGGTGTCGCAGGCTGGTGCAATTCGGCTTGCTGGTCGTTTAGTTTCTTGAATGTCATAGGCACTCGACGTGGTTCGAAGAAGATGTCTCTGCTGGTGAACTCGGTTTCGCCGTTGAAAATATGCTCAAGGTTCAGCCCAGCGTAGGCTGGAACAAAAATATTGCGTGTACTCGAGCGGTGTCGCAAATCCCAGACTCCATTGTAGCCGGCCCGATGATCATCTTGTTTGGTGTTGTTGCCGATAATGGCAGTTATATCCCCAACCTTGAAAGATGCATATTCCATGCAGCTACTTTGTCAGTTNTGTGGTTTCAGACGAGACAAAAANTCTGGAGGAAATGTAGTAACGAGTCTGTTGTTTGCATTTGACTTCGCTCGTCGTTAATCTTTGTGCATGCGTTCCCGTATGCTTTATTCAATTTGGGTTTTCGCAGCTTTGGTTTCTACGACGTTGGCGGCGAAGAAACCAAACATCGTATATATAATGTCTGATGAACTCGCGTATTTCGAGTTGTCACACATGGGAAACCCCTACATCAAGACGCCAAATATCGATCGATTTGCGAAGGAGGGTATCCGCTTTACTTCCGCGCTGGCAGGCGCACCTGTCTGCGCACCGCTGCGNTGCAATCTGATGACAGGCAAGCACGCCGGCCATGCCTCTATTCGGNCCAACGACGGTGGCACACCCCTGCGCTTAGGTGAACCGACCATNGCTTCGATTCTTAAGGAAATAGGTTACGCTACAGGTGGCTTTGGCAAGTGGGGATGCGGTGGTCGAGACTCAACAGGGATACCAGAGAAGCACGGCTTCGATGTGTTTTACGGCTACTATGATCAGGTNCATGCGCACTCATTTTATCCTCCTTACCTCGTCCGCAATAGTGAGGAGGTGAAGTTGAAGGGTAACATCGGGGGGCGCTCTGGTGAGTCTTATGCACATTACCCTATTATGGAGGNAGGGCTTAAGTTNATTCGTGAGAACAAGGANAAACCGTTTTTCTGCTACTTTCCGATCACNCCTCCGCATGGCATGTACGATATTCCTACGGATGATCCAGCATGGAAGCTTTATGAGGGGGAGTCTTGGATTAAGGATCCGGCCATCGCGCAGGATGTAAAGAACTATGCGGCGATGGTGAGTATGGTGGATTACAACGTCGGACAGGTAATTGACCTGCTAAGCGAGTTGAAATTGGAGAAGGACACGATCGTATTCTTCACCGGCGACAATGGCGGGCAGGATCGGNTCCGCAGCAACAAGCACCCGCGAGGTTTCTTCGGTCCCAATGTGGATCCGAAGACAGGCGCGGAGTTCCGAGGTGGAAAAGGAAACCTATTCGAGGGNGGTTTACGAATNCCGTATCTTGTTCGTTGGCCTGGCAGAATCAAGGCCGGTCAGGTGAGCGANCTAATTTTTTATCAACCGGACGTTCTGCCGACGCTGGCGGAATTGACCGAGGCCAATGCACCCGGCGATATCGACGGCATCTCCATTCTCCCATCCCTTTTAGGTCAAGAGCAGAAGAAAAAACATGAGATGCTGTACTGGGAATTTCGCGGTCAAACGGCTGTGCGTCAGGGACTGTGGAAAGCGATCCAGACCAAGCCCGGTCGTCTTTGGGAACTTTATGACCTGAGCCGGGACATCAGCGAGATGACCGATGTCGCGGCAAAACACCCTGGGCGCCTAGCCAAGATGAAGGAGTTTGCTAAGGCTTCCCATGAGCCGGTTCGATCGGGTAAATATCTTGATCCCAAGCGTACAAGACACGAGCGGGATCGCTGGGCCAAGTGGGGTAAGGCCAAGCCTCAACCTCGGGCAAGGCGTCCAAGGAAATAACACTGCCACACAAGTTAAACGCTCCGTCTTTTCCTTGTAGCTTGGCCAATTGCACTGGTACGTTGTCGCTTTTCAATCAAGATGAAAGTAGTTCGATATCTCAACGGTCAAAACAAGGCGCAGTTCGGCGTNCAGCATGAGGACGGTTCCGTCACTCTCATTGAGGGCTGCATTTTCAGTGATCACCACGACACCGGTGAGACTGCTATTGTCAACAAACTGCTTGCACCAGTGAAGCCGTCGGCGNTGCTNTGCATNGGCCTTAATTATCGCAAGCACGCGGAGGAGGGCGGCGCAGATATCCCGNAAAATCCGGTNCTGTTCATGAANATGCCCAGCACTGTACAGAACCCCGGCGACCCAATCCTGCTGCCCACCAAACTTAAGAGCGAGGCGGTGGACTACGAATGCGAACTNGCTGTTGTNATNGGNAAAGACTGCAAAAATGTATCCAAGGCTGAAGCTCTCGACTATGTGCTGGGCTACACTTGCGCCAATGACGTCAGCGCCCGAGACTGGCAAAAGAATGGGGGCGGTGGACAATGGTGTCGCGGCAAGACATTCGACACTTTCTGTCCNCTTGGACCGGTGCTTGTAACAAGCGACGAGATCTCGAATCCGAATGCGCTGGGAATCAAGACCGTGTTGAACGGCGAAGTGATGCAGGACTGGAACACTGACGACATGATTTTCGACGTGCCGACGTTGATCGAGTTCCTCAGCGGCAGCACTGAACTAGCCGCCGGGACAGTGATCCTCACTGGTACCCCCCACGGTGTCGGATTCGCCCGCAATCCACCGGTTTTACTCAAGGATGGCGACGAAATTACCATTGAGATCGAAGGCATTGGTGCACTCACTAATCCGGTCAAGGACGAGTAATGTTCCAGTACGCTACACAAGCGGAGAAAAAGCCTTGGATTCTTGGGCCTTACGAAGGGGTAAAGCTTAAAATTCTTCACAAGGATGAGGAAACTGGCGGTATTGTGGTGCTGCGAAAATTCGAGGCCGGTGCGACGATCCCGGCGCACACGCATTCCCTAGCCAATGAATGGGCCTATGTGCTCTCCGGCGAGTGGGAGGAATCTGAAAAAGTTTACACTGAGGGGACGCTGTTTCACGCGCCCAAGGGTGAACGGCACGGCCCGCACAAGGCTAACACAGAAGTGATTAGCCTTACCCATTTTGACGGTCCGCTTACGGTTGAATGAGAGGNTAATTTGCCGTAGCCGATTCTTGACAAAAGTAGAATTAATTATCAGCNTTTCTTTAATGATTTCCTTNAACTGCAGCAACTGTGNTGGCCANTCNCAGTTTGATGATTCTGCGGTCGTCGATAGGGTCGATTGTCCATTATGTGGAGAAACTATAAAGATCAATCAAACTCTTGGTGAATTGTCAGCGGACGAGCAGATGGCTCTATACGAGGAATCGCTTAAGGATAGCGATTGGGGTCATCAACCTTGTTGAACTTGAGTGTTTCTGGCTTTGCCGGGGAGTGACCCCTGAANNTGCTAATCTAAGATGTCATTTCCAATTGCTTTGGCATTGGGGCAGCGGTTCCGGAAGTATCGAATAAGAATCGGCCAGGCAGTATCACTTGTGCTTTAGCGTGGCCCATAGTGCAAAGCATCATTGCCCAGCGCCAGACTGTAATTATAGTTTTGACGCTTGACGAATTCTACGTGTGCATCGACGAACAGAATATTTTCGCCCTCGGCCCCGTGGTTGTCCCCTTCGTCTGGATAATTGTTCATTGCACCAGGGTAGGAATAATCGGCTTCCTTAATTAGCCAAATCTCGGACGGCCCTGTCAGGTGGCCCTTCAGTCCGAACTCGGTGTTGGCATGAATGTAGCGGCTGACCACGGACTCGGTTTTGAGGATGCCTTGGCAACTTGAAGGTCCGACGTACGGGAAACCCTTTGTGTATCGCTTATTGGGAATTCCGTTCCAGTTCATGCATCCGAAAATCTCGTAACTGATTCCAGGTTTTGTTCCCTTATCAGCGGCAAACCGCTGTAGGTCGGTGTAGATTTCCGTCTGGCCATGGAGTCGCTCAATATAGCGCCGGTCATTGATGCGTACGGCCAGGTCGCGTCCACGCCGGTCGCGGGTTCGCACGAAGTTCTGGGTGTCAGGGCAGGTCACCGACTTGAGGTTCGGCAGGAAGGCAGGAAACAGCCAGTTCATGTCATCGTCACAGGCGGCGTTGAAGTTAGGGCCGTTCCAATCTACACCCGAGAGCGCTCCTCGTTGGTCTTCATTCGCGTACGATTGACTGCCGATCCCCATTTGTTTCTGATTGTTCATGCAGGAGATCTGTTTGGCTTTCCATTTGGCCCTCGACAGCGCTGGCAGTAACAGCGACGCCAGGATNGCGATGATTGCAATGACCACCAAAAGTTCAATTAGTGTGAATCCACTTAACCTTTTCACTAGTCGTTTCGGAATCAATCTATCCCTGATGGATGGTAAAAACAATCGCATCGTCGAGGTAAATGTGTTCGACTCAAATAGAGGCATTTGCCGATCTTCAAACGGTATTCAGACATCCCCAAGCAAAGACCTGAGCAATTCCGCATTGCTTCGGGGCGTGCGACGGCTAAACTTTGCGGCCGTCAATCGACTGGTATGAGCCACAAGGAAGCAATCTCCCACGAAGAAATCCCAGANGCATTGCGCCAACAGTTTGGAGTGGTGCAGCGGCGGTTGTGGCGTGTGGAGACAACAATGGCGGTCTGCCTTGCCGCTGCCGGTCTATTTGGCTCATATCTGGTCTTGTTTTTTTCCGATCGCCTTTGGGACAGCCCGGGCTGGCTTCGACTGGGCCTGCTTGCTGCGGGCATCGGCATCACGATTGGCTCATTAGTTTGGTGGACTATTCGTTGGGTGTTTAACCGACGCGACACACGCGCCTTGGCTAAGCTAGTGCAGCGGCGTTATCGGCGGCTGGGCGATCGGTTGCTCGGCATCGTTGAACTCGCTGATGAGGCTAAGCGACCTGCTATCTTCTCGCCATCGCTCTATCAGGCTGCTATTGGGCAGGTCGCCGGCGAGGCGTTGAAGCTGGATTTCAAGCAGACAGTTAACCCGCGCCCGGCGAGGCGGAGGGCTGTCGTTGCTGCGGCGCTGATTGTCTTTGCCGTTGTCGCGTGGATGGTTATACCGGAGGCNGGCTGGAACGCGTTTGAGCGCTGGNGTCTGCCATTGGCCGACAAGCCACGGCGTACGCTCGTGCAGTTGGCCGGTTTCCCTNATGAGAAGGTGGTGGCCCGAGGCGAGCNATTCGACGTGGGAGGCGCGGTGGAGTACCGTTCATTCTGGCGGCCCGATACAGCCTCGGCTCGGTTCAACGACGGTAAGCCTATTCTCTCTGATATCGTTGGAACAAACTTGACCTTTACCCTTCCCGGACAAGTTGAAGATGGTGATTTGACAGTTAGGTTTGGAGATGCGCGGCATCCAGTCGCGATCAGGCCGGTGCAGCGTCCGGCCATGCGTGAGCTGAATGCTCGCATTGAACTACCGACTTACCTGCAACACCCTGTGCAGACCGAGACAGTGCAGGCAGCTTATCTGCCGTTACTGCGTGGCAGCACGGTTTCTTTCCAGGGCCGTGTTTCGCGAGATCTCAATCAGGCACAGGTGGCGATCGACGAGGTGGCTCAGTCGATGGNTGTCCGTAATGAGCATTTCTCCAGTCTCGAACATGAGGTAGTCGGCGCGGCGCACTTTTCTTTCACTTGGCGNGATAAGCACGACCTTGCCGGTGCGGCGGCGTGGCAGTTGAATATCGAAGCGACAGACGATCTTGCGCCCCGGCCAGACCTTGGAACGTTGGGCCGGGATTTGGCTATTCTTGAGACCGAGGTGCTCGAATTGAATGCAACTGTGCGTGATGACTATGGTGTGAAAGAGGCTGGTGTCGAATGGCGTTTGCTTGGCCAAGCGGAGGAGTCCCCGGCACAAACTGCTGCCACGCTTACAACCTTGGCCAACGGGATGCAGGAGACCGAGTTTGAAGCTGGCTTCCATTTTAGCCCAGCGGTGCTTGGTATAAGCAAAGACACAATTGTCGAGTTGGCAGTATGGGCGACCGATCATCTGCCGGGCCGCGAGCCAAGCCGCACAATGCCGTATCGTCTGCACGTCCTCGGCACGGAGGATCACGCTGAAATGGTCCGCCAAAAACTGGAGGACATACTCGAGAATCTAGAGGAGGTGTCGCGCACGGAGGAGGATATCGCTGAGGAGACGCGCGAACTGGCCAATGCAGACGACGACANCTTGGCCAAGCGCAAGACCGACGAAAAGATCGAGCAAACGGCTGATGAGCAACGAGACAACGCTAAGGCCCTGGAGGAATTGGCCGAAGAGGGTGCAAAGACATTAATGGAGGCGATGCGTAACCCGGCTTTTGATGAGCAGACCCTGCGCGATTGGGCGCAGAATTTGAAACAAATGAACGAGTTGGCTGACCAGCAAATGAAGCAGGCCGAGTCCAAGCTAGGGGAAGCGCAANAGAGCAGCGANCCGCAGGACAAAAAGGACAATTTGGCTGAAGCACTTGAGGAGGAGCAGGNCGCACTCGACGAACTGGCAGATCTGCAGGATAAGATCAATAGCGATCTCGACAACCTGCAGGCAATGACACTTGCACAGAGGTTGCGTAAGGTCAGTAAGGAAGAACTGGCTTTGCGCATGAAAATCAAGGATCTGATTCAGCAGACCATCGGTCTAACGCCGGATGACTTGCCGGATCGCTATGTCCGGGCCAATGGTCGCTTCACCCGGTCGCAGGGTCGAACTCAGGTCAAGGCAGTCGAGCTTCAGGGCGAGATAAGCCGATTCTACGAGCGCACTGGCAAGGGCCAGTATGGCGAGGTAAGCCGAGAAATGGAGACGGAGAAAACCGGCGAGGCCCTCAAGGAAATTGAGGAGCAGGTAGCTGCCAACATTTCCATGCTGGCTATTCGTAATCTCGGCAATTGGTCTGAACGGTTTGAGGAGTGGGCCAAGAAACTCGAACCGCCTAAGCAGGATTCTGAGGGTGGTGGGCAGGGCAGTGGCCAGGGTGGTGAGCAAAAAATGAACGACCTGATGAAGCTGCTATTCTCTATGCTGCGCCTGCGCGAAAGCGAATTACGGCATCGGCAGCAAAGTGCCTTACTAGAGCAAAGCAAAGCCGAGCCTGAGAACTATGCGAAGGGCGTCGAGCGACTGGCGGAGATGCATGCCGACTCTATGCTCGAGTTGAACCGGCTACAGTTTGAGACCACCGAGCCGNCCATGCTTGATCCGCTCCAGGAAACATTTGACTCAATGGAAATTACCGACAACCTGCTCGACAAGCCGCAGACCGACACTGTGACCTACGAGGCGCAGACTGGCACCATACGGTCCATGTCGGATGTCATTAACCTCATCAACGAGGAGGTTAAGCGCGATAGCGGCCAACAGGGTCAGTCGCAGGCCAAGCAGGAAATGGCTTTCATGATGGCGATGATGGCCATGAAAGAGCAGATGGGTCAGGGCATGCAGCAAAACCAGACCGCTGGTGGTAGTCAGGCCGGTGGTACAACCCAACAAGCGGCTTCTTCGCTGACCGGCGATGCTGTGGGGCGCGAGGAGGGAGGGCGCACGGTCAGTCGTGGCAGCGGTGCAGCCGCACGGCTGCCGGAGGAATTCCGAGAGGCATTGCAGGATTATTTCAGGGCGGTTGAAACCTTGGAGGGGGAACGGAAGTGATNCANCGAACGCGGCTTTNGCTGCTTATNCTGGTGTGTCTATCGGTGGTCTTTCCCGTTCAGGCACAAAAACTATTTGAAGAGTCGAACGATCTGTTGCCGAGAGAAATCGAGCGCATGTATACGCGAGGTCTCCAGTACCTTGTGGACTCCCAATTGACTACCGGAAATTTCAAGGACAAGCCGTACGGTACATCGCCGGCTGTGGTCGGGTTGGCAATAGTGGCGATGCTTGCGCACGGGGATGATCCGATCCACGGTCCTTACAGCCAGCAGATTAAGAGCGGTATCAACTTCATCATTAGCCGACAGAACAAGACAACTGGCTACATTGGCACCACGATGTACAATCATGGCTTTGCCGCGTTGGCGCTCGCCGAGGCATATGGTGCTGTAGAGGATGATCGGCTAGGTTCTGCGCTTGAGAAGGCGGTAGGCCTGATTATCAACTCGCAGAAAAAAAACCCTCGTGGTGGTTGGCGCTACTCGCCCGATAGCACCGACGCTGACACCACCGTCAGCGGCGCACAGATGGTTGCTCTGTTTGCCGCCCGAAACGCCGGCTTGGCCGTGCCGGAGTCGGTCATTCAGACCGGCCTGAAATATTTCAAGTCGTGCCAGACGCCGGAGGGCGGATTCGGCTACACCTCTAATCGCGGCCCAAACGCCGCTCGTTCGGCTATCGGCACACTGGTGTTTGCTCTTGCCAAGGAGAAGGACAGTGCAGCTTTTCGAAAGGCTTTCGGTTACCTTCGCAATGCGCCTGAGACATCGAGCTATCGGAACTACTATTTGTATTATGGTGCACAGGCCTTCTTCCACGCTTCGCCAGCGGAATGGGCCAAGTGGAACCGCAACAACATCGCCACGCTCAAGCAGAACCAGAATGAGGATGGTAGTTGGAGCGGACAGTTTGGCACTACGTTCGCCACATCCGCATCGTTGCTTTCGCTCGCACTCAATTATCGTTTCCTGCCAATCTATGAGCGGTAATTCATTTCAGATATGGTGCTGTTTTCTAAGGTNGCTTGGTNTAGCAGTAGCTTTTTTTGGCCAAGTACTTGGCCAGGCTTCCGACCGGGATGATCTTGTTCGCTTTCTCGACGGCTCGATGCTCCACGGTAAACTGCAACAAGTAAATCTCGATGCTGGCGTGCGCTGGGCGCGTGGCGATTTGGCTAAACCGGTTGATTTTAGGCCGGATAATCTTGCGTGGATTCGTTTCGAAGGTGCGCGTCCTGTACAGCGCCAACGTGAGCCGTCGGTACACATCCGCTTTCACAACGGCGATGAGGTGCTCGGTAACCTTATTTCGGTAGACGAACAGCGTGTCCAGTTTTCCACTTGGTTCAATGAGCAGATGTCTGCGCCGCGCGCCGGGCTGCAGTCACTTGCGTTTCTCTCCCCCGGATTCAGTATTCTTTACGAGGGGCCGACGACGCTCGATGGCTGGAAGCTTGGTCGAGATCCCAAGGCGTGGACTTATCGCGACGGAGTATTCATCTCCGAAGGTGTTGGCGTGCTCGGACGGGATTTTGGCTTGAAGGGTTCATCTCGAATTGAGTTCGATCTTCAGTGGAACGGCACGTTCAGTCTGATTGTTCCAGTTTACACCGCGGCGCTGGATAGGTTTGATTATCGCAGCAATTCTTACATGTTTTACATNAGCCGCGGCTATGTGAGCCTGCAGCGTGTCCAGAGTGGCGCCGGAGTGCGCAACCTTGGCCAGGGTCAGATCCCTGAGATGCAATCAAAGAACCGTGTGAGTGTAGAGATGCGTATCAATAAGGATAAGGCTGAGATGGAATTGTATATTGACCAAAAGCTTATCCGCAAATGGCGCGACACAAATGGCTTTTCAGCAACTGGCACGGGCATGGCTTTTTTCTCTCAGCTCAATGGACCTATCGTTCGCGTGAGTCACTTGCGTGTGTCGGCGTGGGACGGTCACTCTGACCCGGTCTCGCTGACTGCCAGCAACCATTCCGAGGACATGGTGTTTCTCAAGAACCGCGACGAGGTGCCGGGTAGACTAAAGTCAATGAACGGAAGCATGGTTGTTATCAACTCGCTTGGGACGGACCTAACCATTCCACTTGAGCGCATCACGCGCGTGGCCCTTACAAAGCCTAAAGTCAAATCAGGGGCCAAGCGGCCGTGGGAGGTGCGTGCTCATTTTGCCGGCGGTGCTGCGGTGTCGTTCGACCTTAAGCAATGGGAGGGACAAACTCTTACTGGTAGCAGCCGCAACTTCGGTCCGGTGTCGTTTAACTCGCGTCACATCCGTCGGCTTCAGTTCAACCTTGGTGCTTCCCAAAAAAGCAACGCGACGAATACTGGTGGTGCCGACCCACTCTGGCCTTGGAATGATTGAAGCTATGAAACAATTCTCGATTGGCCAGGCACTCTCTCACTTCGTCAGGCGTTTCGTTCGTGTCTTCTGGCGCTCTCTCACGTTTTTCCATCTGATTCTGCCGACCATTCTTGGACAAGCAGGCGAAGCAAAATCCACTATACACTTTCAGAACGGCGATTGGTTGAGGGGCACAATGGCTGCATACGATCAGGTTAATGGAGTGACTTGGAGTCATGCTGATGTGGCTGACACGATGAGATTCAATATTTCACAGATTACTGGAATCGCCTTAGCTGGCGCAGCCGTTGGCAAAATTGGTTCCGGTAATCTTTCCGAGGTGCAACTTGTCAACGGCGACCAGTTTCGGGGAAATCTGGCTGGAGCCACGGATGAGCATTTCCTTTTTGACACTTGGCATGCTGGCCGGATGCAGTTGCGGCGTAATGCCGTGCGTAAAATAGCTCCACTTCCCAANGGGTTAAAGACGCTCTATCAAGGACCGGAAAACGACGATGGTTGGACGCATGGAAAAATTAACAATGAGACCCTTGGCGATTCTGGTCAATGGCGACATCACAATGGTGGCTTCCATGCAAAAGCCGCTGCTTCAATTGCCCGTGACCTCGGTCTTCCTGACAGCTCTCACATCTCTTTCGACCTTGATTGGAATGGCGCGATGCATCTGGCCTTTGCGCTATATACCGACTCGCTGCAGCCAATCAGTCTCTCCACCAAAGAGAATGAGCCGGACTTCGGAGGCTTCTACAGTGTGCAGATCAACAGCTATTCCGTTAATCTGCTACCGGTCAAGAAACACCAGCCTCTGACTTATCTCGGTCAGGCGACTGTGCCTAACTTTCGTAAGAAACCGAAGGCGCACATCGAGTTTTTTGCTAGCAAACCGCAACGCATGGTTGCGGTGGCGATTGACGGCAAAGTGATCCGCAAATGGACCGATTCTCGAGGCTTCGCTGGCGAGGGCACTGGCGTGCGAATTGTACACCAAGGCCGAGGCGCCGTCAGGATCAGCAACTTACGCGTTGAGGAATGGAATGGTCGGTTCAAGGGTCCGCCAACTCATCCCATTGGCGCTAAGGATGATCTCGTCAAGCTGGCCAACAACGACCGGATGCAAGGTCGTGTGGAAGGTGTCGATGGGGATAAACTCAACGTAACCACCTCCGAGGGCGGCTTCCCTGTCCCTCTCGATCGCGTCAAACAGATCGAGCCGGCGACTAGCCGTGCTCCTACCAACGTAGATATTGAGCATCGAGTGCGTGCTCATTTCAGTGATGGCAGTCGGCTTACTTTCGTTCTGAATCGTTGGTCTGCCGCCGGCGTCGAGGCGCATAGCCCGAGCTTTGGCAGCGCAACATTCAAGCCAGGTTCTATCACTCGTCTAGAATTCAAGCCGGCCAAAAAGTGAGCATTGGATAGCGAGCGTATTCGCAATCTTGAATTATTGCGTTTAATTCATCCCCTGGTTTTACGAAAGGCAGCGTAGCAAGTCGGGATGCCCTGTTCATTGAACTCCTGCTCGAAGTCGGTGACCACACGCTTGATTGATTCAGGAGTTTCAGCTGTTTCATAACCTTCGGCGGCGTTGAATACCTCAAGCATTTGTTCAAAATATTCGGTGTTGTCCGTACGAAGATAAACAATGCCACTCTCCCGAAGTAGATGCTCAGCCAGTGGCGGGAACTTGTCGCTGATAAGTCGATTTTTGTGGTGACGCTTCTTCGGCCATGGGTCGGGGAAGTAAACGTGGATGGCATCAAGCAATCCCGATGGTAGCAGATACTCTAGCACATACGCTGCCTCAGCCCGCAACAACCGTAGATTCTTCAAACCTGCTCGATGCGCCTTGCGGTCTAGCTTGGAAATGCGGCCAAGTAAACGTTCCAAGGCGACGATGTTTCGATCCGGATGAGCCAACGCATACTCGAGCGTGAACGAACCGTCGCCACAACCCAGCTCAAGCTCCATCGGTTGCTCGACGGGGAAAAGTTTTACCAGGTCGATTGGCTCGATTGCGGATGTGATCGGGTAGAGCAGCGACTTATCCGGCGGCAATAGCTTCTTACGACTCACGGTTTGGCCAAGCGCTTTGTTTTAGCTCAGCGATAGTCTGCTCCATTTAAACTTTTAATGACTGATTGTTGCCAAGAGATGAGATCGGTCTTCATCCGGCCAATCCGCTTGGTCAAGTGCGATTTATCCTTATTAAGCAAATTGTTCGACTCTTTGGGATCTTTGCCCAAATGGTATAACTCATAATTGAATTTGTTGGCGTTTTTCTTCACCGGCACACGGTGCAGCTTGTAGTCACCTTCAATCAAGGCGGCGTGGCCAGGTAGAGTGTCGTTTGGGTGATGTTTTCCTATTAGTCCTTCAGGTGCGGCTGGTTGTTGTTTGTCGGTAAGTTGTTCCTGTCTCAATGTCTCAAGCATGGCACGGCTTCGCCGACCGTGACCACGGCTATTGTATGTCCAGAATCCCATCGGCAGTTTGCGAACCTGTTTCTGGCCCCGAAGTAGTGGGGCTAGGCTGATGCCGTCTAGCAGCGGTTGATTATTCGGCAATGCTAATCCGGCTAAGTCTAGGAGTGTCGGATAAATGTCTGACGTGTTGGCGTTGATGTTCGTGATGCGGTTGTCTTTGATCTGCGCAGGCCACTCAAGCAAGGCCGGTACTCGGATTCCACCCTCATACAAGCTGCCTTTTCGGGCACGTAGGCCTCCGCTTGAACCTTTGGGCAACGAACCGTTATCGCTGCAGTACCAAAGCACCGTATTGTCGGCGATATCCAGTTTGCGGAGGCCGCTGCGTAGCCGGCCCAGAGCGGCGTCCATCGCGGTGATTTCGCCATAAAAGTGAGCCTCATCGTCCGGCTGGTTGCTGTAAAGATTTTTGAATTTATCGACTGCCACATGAGGACTGTGCGGATTACCAAACCAAACTACTGCAAGAAATGGTTTACCGTTTCTTGCAATTTTGCTGATCCAGTCCAGCGCCAGCCCGGCGGTGACATCGGAGCTTTCGCCTTTTGTCTCGATCACTTTTCCGTTGTGGCTGAATAGCGGGTTGTTTTCATAAAAATTTGGGCTGGAAAACCATTCATCGAAACCGCTGTTGCCAGGGCTGGCCGCTCCGTCTGCTCGAACGGAGCCAATGTGCCATTTGCCGAAATGGCCCGTTGTGTAGCCGGCCTTTTTTAGCGCCTCGGCGATAGTGATCTCCTGTGGTCGTAGCGTATGTCCCCATGAAAAACAACCAAACCGGTTGGGATGTCGTCCTGTCATCACACTGCCGCGGGTTGGCGAGCAGACGGCTGCTGCTGCATAAAACCGGTTGAAGCGTAGACCGGTTCGCGCCATCTCATCCATTACCGGTGTTTTGAGCACAGGGTGGCCGTTGTAACCGGTGTCACCCCATCCCTGGTCGTCAGCCATGCAGAGGATGAAATTCGGACGTTCATCGGCCAGCGTCTTGGCAAAGCTAACTGACAAGATCAAAATTAAAATAAACAGTCGTTTCATGGTTTGCGGCAACGGCGCAACACGAGCCTCGCTATGAAAAGCCAAATAGTCGAGTTTTGTAAGGGTCAACCCGTCAGCGTTTCGTTTGTTCATGTTAAAGTAAGCCCTATTAAATTGATACTTCGCCTTGTCTCGGGTTCCAGTTGATCGGATAGTTCGCTTATGAACAGTCATATGTACAAAAAAACTTTTATTTGTGTTGTTGTGTTGGGCCTTGGGTTTGTGCTTGGCCAAGCGGCTGATCCGGTTCGTGATCGCGTGGTCAAGGGGGTCGGCATAGAGCTGCCGTCGCTTGTCTCCCTATATAAACATTTTCATGCCAATCCGGAATTGTCATTCATGGAGGCTGAAACAGCCAAGCGGCTGGCCGCCGAGTTGCGACTTGCCGGTTTGACGGTCACCACGGGTGTTGGTGGACACGGCCTAGTTGGCGTTCTGAAAAACGGCGATGGTCCGACTCTGCTCATCCGTGCCGACATGGATGGGCTACCGGTTCAGGAGGAAACTGGTCTGCCGTATGCAAGTGAAAAGCAGATGACCGACGATCAGGGTAACTCGGTTTACACCATGCACGCCTGTGGTCATGATGTGCACATCACCAGCTTCGTAGGAACGGCACGCATGCTGAGCAAGTTTCGCGACTGGTGGAGCGGCACTTTGGTGATGATCGGTCAACCAGCAGAGGAACGCGGTGCTGGCGCGCGTGCCATGCTAGCGGATGGTTTATACGAACGCTTTCCGGTGCCGGACTATTGTATCGGTTTGCATGTGGCGTCCGATCAACCTGCCGGGACGATTGGCTACAACTCTGGATACGTCTACGCCAACGTTGACTCGGTGGATATTACCGTTCGTGGACAGGGCGGACACGGCTCGCAGCCGCAGGCTTCAAAGGATCCCATCGTGCTTGCAGCCCAGATCGTTGTTGCTTTGCAGACCATTGTTAGCCGCGAGGTGCATCCACGCGAACCGGCGGTCGTTACCGTTGGCTCAATTCATGGCGGNACCAAGCACAATATCATTCCTAACGAGGTGAAGATGCAGTTAACCATTCGTTCTTACACGGATTCTGTTCGGAACCAAATCATCGCTGCGATCAAGCGCATTTGCTTTGGTACTGCGCAGGCTGCCGGACTNGCCAAGGACAGGCTNCCTATNGTTACNGTGAAGGATGAATTCACACCATCGGCCTACAACGATCCGGTTTTGGCNAAGCGGGTGACGGAGACGTTCGCTTCTTGGCTGGGNANNGGAGTCCTGATCAAGCGACAACCAACTATGGGCGGCGAGGATTTTGGGATGTATGGACNTACGAAGCACAAGGTGCCGATCTTCATGTTCGCGCTGGGTACGGTGTCGCTCGACTTGATCAAGCGTTTTCGAGCTGCTGGAAAACCATTGCCGATGGTACATTCTAGCACCTACTCACCGGATATCGAACCCACACTGCGCACCGGGGTCACTGCTACTACCGCTGCCGCATTAAATCTCCTCCGGCGTGAGTAAACGGTCAGCTGCTAAGATGCCCCGGCGATCATGAATTGTTACAAAGCCGTTCATTTTATTGTTTTGTGACTTGAAATGATCTCTATTTTTTTTCAAAGTAACGGGACAAACAATTCTCAACACTATAATTTGCCCATGAACGATATTTTCATTAGCTATGCCCATTTGGATGATCAAGCACTAGACGAAGACCAGAAGGGATGGATCTCAAAGTTTCACCGTGTGCTTGAGATAAAGCTGAGCCAGCTGCTCGGGGAGTCCCCGAAGATTTGGCGTGATCAGAAACTCTCCGGTAGTG